>JAUIAZ010000510.1 GCA_030427465.1 Gammaproteobacteria bacterium
CTGGCCTCTCACCGTGCGATAGTCCCCTGAATAAGGAGCAGGAACAGCATTCAGCACATCCACGACACGACGGTCGTTCTGGCGATCAGCCTGACCTTCCGCCAGCGCGGATTGAGAAGCGATTGCAAAAACGGTAGCAAACAATACGTTACGAACTTTCATGATTTTCTCCAGAATATCCAATAAGTGCCAGACGCTGTGGCCCTGGCTTGAAGCGCATCATGTCAAAAGAAACCAATTAAATTAAATAATGCTTTTGAATACCTGACATCACGCTTGGGAATGTCTTTTAAGATTCAGTACGCAGAACACGATGATGGGAGAGCCCAATCGCTACTCGCGGGCTGAAAGTCTGCTCCAGAACAACCTGCGATACAAAACCATCACACAGAATGATGTGAGTCATAGTGTTATATAACTTATCAAAAAGCACTGTAACTGAGATGATTGAACCGATACGACGCTGGACAACGCCTGTTGGCAGACAAGTTCAGCGCAACAAATCCGCCTGAATGAGGATTGCCATGAAAGCATTTTTCTATACCAAAACCGGGCAAGCCGCAGATGTTCTGGAAATCTGTGAGTTTCCGACACCACGACCCAGAAAAGGTCAGGTGCGGATACAGGTCAGGGCCTCCGGCGTCAATCCCTCTGACACAAAGAGACGCAGCGGGCAGTCTCCCCAACCCTTCCCGATCGAATCCGTTATCCCTCACTCAGATGGTTCCGGGGTGATTGACCGCCTTGGTGCCGGCGTGGATGACGCATGGCTCGGCAAGCGCGTGTGGTTTCACAACGCCCAGTGGGATAGCCCGCAAGGCGCTGCGGGAGAATATGTCACGCTGCCTCTGGAGCAAGTGGCCTGTCTGCCCGAACAGGTGCCTTTTGATGCCGGAGCCACGTTTGGTGTCCCGCTCCTGACTGCCTGGTACGCCGTTCATTGTGGAGGAAATCTTGAAGACAAAACCGTCTTCATCTCCGGAGGGGCAGGCAGCGTGGGCGCCTATGCAATACAGTTAGCCAAGAAACAGCGGGCCCGCGTGATCACCACAGTCAGCAGCCCTGAAAAAGCGCGGATCGCACGCAAATTCGGTGCAGATCATGTGATCAACTACCGGGAGGAGAACACGGAAGCCGTTGTTCGTGAGATCACCGGGGGTGAAGGTGTTGCACACTATATTGAAGTCAATCTCAGCGCGAATGCCAACCAGATACCACGACTGCTGGCGCAGGGCGGCACGGCCGCCATTTATGGCAGTGAAGAACGCGGCTTCCACTTTGAAAACATACTAGAGTTGTTTTCAAAGCGCCTGAACCTGGCATTTTTTCTGGTGTATAACCTGCCCGCCGATATTCTGCAGCAGGCCAAACAGGAAATTCATGAGCTACTGGTGAATAATCAACTCCAGTTTCATGTCGGGCAGGTCTTCGAGTTCAGCGAGATTGCCAAGGCCCATGACGCAGTCGAACAGGGAAGCGTCACCGGCAATGTGGTACTGTGCCAGTGTCCAGCCCAGATCTCTGACTATTTGCAGAAGCTGGACAAGATTTCCTGATGCTTGAACACGCGCTGGCGAAGTATGTAAGAGAGCTTTTCCCTAAGCCAGAGAATACCAGGATCCCGCTCCGAACGCTTATGCCAGTATGCACTGATGCGGGTGTGCGGGATTTCTACCGGGGATTTTCTGCCAACCAGCCGACCTGAGAGCAGCTCTGCCTCCACCGTCAGTGACGGCAGCATACCGATCAGGTCGGTATTGGCGATCAGACGCGTGGCACTGCCAAAGCCGTTTACCGTAACCGCTACCCTCCGGGTACGCCCGATCTCCGCCAGAATCTGATCTACAAAGCCGAAGCTGTCGCCTGACAACGAGATCAGCAAATGGTCAGCT
>JAUIAZ010000123.1 GCA_030427465.1 Gammaproteobacteria bacterium
CGCCATCGCAGGGGGTGAGCGATGAGAGCAAGTCTTCAGATGTGTCTGCTTGCCCTGGCTTCCGCGCTCCTGCTGACGGCCTGTGGTGATGGTTCAAAAGATCGGAGCAATCCAGCAGGCGAAGGCTATGCGGGTCTGGGACGGTCTGTGTCCGATGACTCTGTGGGTGATCAGGGCAGTGACTTTGCGCAACCCGTGCGAGGCCAGACGCTGAGCTTTCCCGATGACTTCGGGCCGCATCCGCAACACCGGATTGAATGGTGGTACCTGACCGCCAATCTGGTAACGAAGAGCGGTGAACCCCTGGGGCTGCAATGGACCCAGTTCCGGCAAGCCATTCAGCCCCGGCATCCGGATCAGGCAGCACCGGATGCCTCACAGTGGCCGCTGGAATCCGTTTATATGGCCCATGCCGCCCTCTCGTTCGCGGGCGAGCACCACTTTGAGGAAAAGCTGGCCCGGGGTGATATCGGGCAGGCGGGTGCCGTGGCCGAACCTTTTGAAGTCTGGCTGGACGACTGGCGGCTGATGCCGAAGACGCCGGATT
The DNA here is from genome assembly GCA_030427465.1 of Gammaproteobacteria bacterium. Classification (GTDB taxonomy): domain Bacteria; phylum Pseudomonadota; class Gammaproteobacteria; order Pseudomonadales; family Oleiphilaceae; genus JADJWY01. Next base: position 548 of record JAUIAZ010000123.1, read on the forward strand.
CAGAGCCGGACCGAGGCTGGCTATTGAGCGTGAATACGGATGACTGGGGATATGAGCTGCACATTACCCAGACAGAATCGATCGTCGCCCATGGCGAAGGCGGCTTCAGTGCGAAGGCAGCGGACGGGCAGGGCTCGATGTACTTCAGTCTGGTGGACCTGCAGATCCGTGGTGAAGTACGAATCGGTGACAAGCGCTATTCCGTATCCGGCATCGGCTGGTTTGATCGCGAATGGAGCAGCCAGTTCCTTAAGGCGGATCAACTGGGCTGGGACTGGTTCGCTCTGCACTTCAATAGCGGTGAAAAACTGATGGCCTTTCGGCTGCGACAGGATGATGAGCATTTTTATTCCGGCACCTGGATAAGCACCCGACAAGCCCCTTGGCACAATGATGCTTCCGGCATTGCCGCCGTGGAAATACAGGCAGACAGAACCCAGGCCCTGAGCCCCGGGCAGCTTCAGATTGAGGTTATCCGCTCAGACGATGAAGGGCAGGCAGTGCCTACCCAATTCCGCCTTCGGATTCCCGATAAAAATGTAGATCTGCAGGTGATCGGCCCTGAAGGCCGCTATTGGAACGACGGCCTGTTTCCTTATTGGGAAAGCCCGGTCAGGGTGTCAGGCAGCCATGAGGGGGTGGGTTATATGGAGTTGACGGGGTATGAGTAGTGCAAGCTTTTCGCTGATTATGAGTTTATCCAAGCCCTTCTCCTTTCACTCAGGATGCGCTCTCTCAAAGGCATGAAATCTGCCGCATCAATCAGGTAGCGGGACAGCAGATTGCCAAAAACCGTATCGTCTCCCAACAATCGCTGCCCTTGAATAGCCTGGCCCATGATAGGTAGTCCGGCCACCTTCAGGTCTATCAGGTCGACGGTGCGTCCGAAAGACTCCGCCAAGCGACGAATAATCTCGATCTTGCGTTCGGCAGGCAGGGGGGCATCGGCCATGACGGCAATATCCAGGTCACTTTCGGGCCCTTCTGTGCCCTTCGCGACCGACCCGAAAAGCAGCGCGAGAGTCAGCTCAGGGAACTCACTCAGTACTCGGGAGATCTCGGAAGAACTTGCCATTTCAGTCAAATAATTTGCCAAGATTATCTGCAAGCATATAACGAAGCAGGCTGGTCGGCTAACTTTCTGGAGGCTTTCTGTAAACCTTCTCTGATTAGTGATATACCTTGATTGTCGGCACCATAGACTGACCCTGGCGGCTTGCCTATGCTGTACTGACATTCCACTCAGAAATAATGGTATGGATTTCTACAGCTCACACGCTATGCGCTTGGCAGAGCAATATAACGCACTGTCATTTGATGATGTCCACGCAAGCTGGCTTCAATATTTGCCGGAGGAGAAAGGTTTGGCTCTCGATGTGGGTGCCGGTAGTGGTCGTGATGCCAGAGCATTGGCCTCTGCAGGCTGGACAGTTTGGGCTATTGAACCGGCAGAGGAAATGCGCAATATCGGTAAGGAGTATACCGATGGCCTCGCCGTTGAGTGGATAAGCGATAAATTACCGAACCTGGGAAAGGTCCAGCGCTTGGAGCAGCACTATCAGCTCATTTTGGTGTCCGCAGTGTGGATGCACCTGAACGAGCAGGAGCGAGCGCAGAGTTTTGTCTCTTTGTCTGAGATGCTGGCGCCCGGCGGGTTAATGGTCATCAGTTTAAGACACGGGCCCGACAGTGAAGGCAGAAACTTTTTTCAGGTGTCGGCGGACGACCTGGAAGCGCAAGCCAGGCTGCGAGGGTTCAGGTGCCTGCCCACCAGTCGAGCGAACGATGCGTACTCGCGAGAAGGTGTGTGGTGGGAGGTTGTGGTTTTGCAGAGGGGGGAGGGGTGAATCAAAGTTCGCGCAATCCTAGCGCCTTCAAATAGTCATATGTTGGATCATAATAATCAGGCAAGCGGGTCGAATCGGTTTCATCGCCCTCGGGCACCACTAAAACCATACCTTGCCGAGCCCGGGTTAGAAGAACGCGGTAAGCGTTTTCAAGATAGCGCCGACGCTCGGGTTTTCTTATTCTGTTCCAGCGAGAGCCTCGAAACTGGTGGTGTGCCCAGATTCCTTCGCTAAGGCGAAGGTCTCCGTCCCATACGATGCAAGCCCAATCCAATTCGAGACCTTGAACTTGAAACTCGGTGGCAACGTCTTCGAGGTAGAACGAAGATCTCGTATCATTTTTTCCTTCCAAGAACCACTTAACTGGGTCTGTTTTGACTCTAACGTCGATAGCATGGGGTTTAAGTCTTTCTGCCTGTGACGATACCAATATGCCGTAACGCTCCGACCCTCTTGCTTGTGACCGTAACCACTGCTTTGCGCGGGGCAGATCGCGCGTAATCATGATGGGATATAGGTCGATCAAACCCGATAAAGTTTCTTTTGCTGATGTAATTTCCAGATCCAGTGCTTCTCGGACAAAGCGGCTTAAATTCTCCGCTCTAAACGATCGCATTGACGTAGCAAGGTGCAGGTTTTCATCAGAGAAAGTATTTGGGCGTGCGATGGTGCTTTTAAAAGAGTCACCACCATGAAACTCGGCCTCCACTAGCTTTGGTGACAAGTACACGTCCCATGATTGGAATTGGCGAAGTATGGCTTCGAACCATTCGCTGATGCCTCCCTCACCAGTATTTATTTCTTGGCCACTTCCAACCAGGCAAACGACAACAGCCCAATCATCGTGACGATCTAAGCATGAAATAAGAAACTCGGGTTCAGATTGATTGAAGTCCGCCCTGCCTTTTTTTCGTCGCATGAAGGAGCAAGTCTGGTTCAAATCCCATGCACGCTGGGCTTCGTCGAATAACACAACGTGTTCCGGTGGTGCGCTGCCATCACGAATGTATTCATCTCTAAAGTGATGCACGTTCTGTATGAAGGTTTCGACCTCTTTTTTTGCGTCTCCTTTCCGCATAGTTTTTCCGTTAGATTGACTTTGCTGGACCCGGTCACGCGTCAGAGCTTCGCGCAATACAGCCACCAATGGGCCATTACCGGAAAGAAACACGCTATATGTTTCGTTTTCTGGGTTCAGGTGTCTTGTCGCAACATCCAAGCCAACCAGAGTTTTACCTGCCCCGGGGACACCCGTGACAAAACAAATAGACTTGCGGTTCAACTCACGAGACCTATGAATGAGTGCATCTATAGTGCTTGCCGTTATTGCTAGGTTCTGTGCTCCTGCATCATTTCGCGAAATAGCTTCGACTGCATGGCCTGCGTAAAGCGCTCGTGCGGCCTCTACTATTGTGGGAGTTGGCAAATACCTGCCACTTTCCCATGCATTGACGTCGAAACGCCGGTACTTGAAATAGGCTAGGCCCGCAGCAAAAATTTGCGATAGTTGCTTCGATGCGGCGCGTACTGGATAAGCTAAGCCGTCGTTGTGAATGGTAGTACTAATGTTTATTGGAAGTGGAGCAGCGTTGGTTGCTAACAGAACCGGAACTATGCAGATTGCACGGCTAGTATCGTGGAAAAGTTTAAAGTCCAGCGCATAGTCCCAGACTTGATCCAGTGCGGTGCGGTCAAATTTCGACTCTCCCACCTTGAACTCAATAATAAACATCACATGCCCAATAATGACTAAGACATCCGCCCGGCGCCCTAGTCTTGGCACGGTTACCTCGAAATAAATACGCGCGTTAGAACCAGCCTCAACGGGCAGTTCAACCGATTGCATGAAGCGAATTTGTTCTTCCCAAGCATTTCGTTGAGTGAATTGCACATCACCCTCTGAATGCCTTAGTAATTCGCCCAGTATTGAAGAGGTTGTCTGCCGACGAAAGGATGAAATATTCTCCCCGTACATCCACCTGCGAATGGTACTGGCGCCTGTGCGTTCCTCCATTACACTTCACCATATTGTTCTAGGAAAAGGCAGGGTTCAGCCATCGGCATGCTCAATCTGAAGGTATCGGTATTTTTCAATCCTGCACAGAATTACTCTGACCAGCAACACCTTGTCCCCAACACCCTCCACCAACTATGCTCAATTCACAGGCACAACCTTGGATTGCATAGAGTAACCGTAACCCTCCCATGCTACCAGATACTTTAGAAACTCAGCCCGGCCTCGCACTCCATCTTGGCGGTGCGTCCTCATTAGCTAGCCGCAACCTGGCCGATCGGGGCTGGGATGTCATTCGGGTGGAGTCTGGCCTTCAGCCTGGAACTATTCACCCGAATGTCACCGAATTGCGAGATACCCTGCCGGATCTCCCCCGTTTGCGGCTCAGCGGGCACCGTTTTCAGCTGATTATTCTCGATGAATTCGGGCAGGTGAAATCTGAAGCTATTCGTGCGCGGTTGTTTCGTATTGTCACCGAGCTTCTGTCACCAGGTGGCCAACTGGTTTTGAGGGTGCCCCGAGAACATGACCCCAAAAAAGAGGGGAGGCAGACAGCCCTTCTGGAAGAGGTCAACCGACTGGCGGTGGATCGGGCACTGGCAACCGTATCTGTGACTTCCCGGTGGGTTAAAGAGATTCTTGGCGTCAGCGACGAGCTCATCCACACATGGATGCTGCCCGACGATGGCACCGGTTCGCTGCCGCTATTGCGCCACATTATCGTCAACGACGACAAGGCCGCAACCTACAAGCTGGGCCTTTTGCGAGCCCTGGTTCGGATAGCGGAAGGTAGCCCCGGACTGGTTCTTGATCGGGATGATCACAGCGTGACCCTGCCGATGGGTCTGGTCGGACTGGTGTGGCTGAAGCTCTATTTACCGCTGGTTTTAAAATACGATTTGCGGCAGCTCAAAACCGCTGATCATTCCGCGCACAAGGGTTACGGTTGGGCAAAACAGGATTTTTGGCAGCTTGCAGAAATTTCCCCGTTTGATCTGAGAGTAGGGGCAAGTCTTTCGGGGGAATGGGCCCCTGTAGTGTTCAGAGCCATACTCGCGGCCTGCAGAAATATCGAGAAGATGCCAGCGAAACACATCACCTGGCCGGGTTCAAACAGCCCGGTCTTCGAGGCGGATACCCGCAGCCCGGGGCGAATTCCTTCGTCCTGGCAGTTAACTCGGGAATCGCTGCGGCGTTTTGGAACCCTGCGTGTACCTGCAGCAATCTGGCAGACCATGGGGCAGTATGCCTGCTGGCTGGATCCGGCGATAGTGAACGAGTGGGTGCGGCTGATGCGGGGCTATCAAGTGCGTTATGACGAAGGTACGTTTCGCCATGCTCTGGTTTGGGAAGAAGGGCGACGATTCACGGGCGATGTGCGGCAGCGGGCCGAGGGGCTGATGAAAGCGGGTTTCGACATGCATTGTGTCTGGACCGATCGCAGCCTGGTTCACAAACAGTTTGAGATCGACCACTGTTTTCCCTGGAGCCGTTGGGGTAACAATGACTTATGGAATTTGCTACCCGTCTCGTTACCAGCCAATAGCCAGAAAGGCGACAAGTTGCCTGCGGCGCCCCTGCTGCATCAGCGTCGCAACCGAATTGAAGAATGGTGGCAGGAAGCCTATCTAAATAGTGAGAGTCGCGATCGCTTTCTGATTGAGGCAGATGCGGCGCTGCCCTTGTTTGATGGCGAGAAGGATAAGCTCGATCGTTTGTTTGAAGCAGTGTTACATCAGCGTGCTCGCCTCAAGGCCAACCAGCAACTGTCGGAGTGGCTGGGGTAAGTCCGAATCGTTTGCTGATTAAATCGGCAACCCGATACGAACTCCTGCGCAACTTTCCAAAAATCCCCCCACCCCTGCAACCCAATCCCCCCCAACAACGTATACCCCTTAAACCCACCTCGAAAGCAGCTCGCAGGTGAGACCCAGTCGGTAAAAAACAGCTTGCCGCTTGACCAGTTGATTGTGCGGGAACTAAAGTTAGCACTGTAAACATGGTCGGTGGCTAGATAGTTGCACAAGCTGTCGTTCTCACATGGCGGCGGCAGCCGTATAGATACGAGTGGGTGAAAAAAGCGCTTCATAAAGGGAACGGTTTATGTCACAGGGAGTCCAAATGGCCAATATTGCGCTTTCGCCCGGGAATGATCAGGTTATGTCGTCACCTGCCTTGAACCCTGCACTGAACAACGTAATCACCATGCCGCTTTCCTCCGACAGCATCGGCGGCGCAGGGTGTGCTGACACAACCATTTCCCGCCGCGACCTGATCGAGCTGCTACAGCAGTCTGGCGGCCAGTCCTGCGACTACTTCCTGTTGCAGAACGGGATTTCTTATTTCGGTGATCGCCACTCGGGCATCATCGCCTTCCGGTCGGTGCGTACGCTGGCTGGTTCCACCAACATCGTGTTCGCCAACCCCCTGGCATCTCCGGATAAGCTGGAGCCCCTGATCCAACGCTTCCTGGCAACCAGCCCTTATCCGGTGCTGTTCGTCGGCATTGATGAAGTGCTGGCAGATCTGCTGGTGCGTCAGGGTTACAGTAAAAACTGGGCGGGCACGGAAAGCGTGATTCCGCTCAAGGATTTCAACGTCACTGGCAAGCACAAGAAGCAACTGCGTCATGCCGCGAATCTGGGGCGGCGCAGTGATGTGGTCGTGAAAGAACAGACCTGGGCCGATGTGGATCAGGCGCAGGTGCGTGCCGTCTCTGCTGACTGGCGTCAGGGCAAGCGCACGGCCTCCCGGGAACTGCGCCTGCTGACCCGTCCGCCCGTCTTCACGGACGAATGGGGCGTGCGCAAGTTTTACGCCTGGCAGGGCGACCGTCTGCTGGGCTATGTGTTTTTCGACCCCTATTACCGCGATGGTCAGCTCAAGGGCTATTGCGCCAACATCATTCGCACGCGGGCCGAAGCCGGTGTTTCTGCCGTGGCGGATTTTATTGTGCTGTCAGCCATGCAGACCTTCCGCGCGGAAGGCATTGAGGAAGTCTCTCTGGGTCTGTCCCCGCTGCATCGCCTGCAGCCGGTAAAGGGAGAGCGCCGCCTGTTCCGCCGTTTGATGCAGTTGATGTATCGCTTTGGCAACCGTCTCTATGCGTTTCAGGGCCTGGCCTATCACAAGACCCGCTATCGCCCGCAGGAAAGCCCGCGCTTCATGTGCCTGCCGCCTGAGCTGCCGTCCTGGTTTGTGATCTGGGGCATGATGAAAGGCACGGGTATTATCGAAGATCGTTCCCGGAATCACCCCGCAGAGAGCCCCTCTGGTATTGCTCCGGAGCAGACCCATGGCTGATCCGTCACAGAGCCCGGTTGTGATCGTGGGGGCCAGCGTGGCAGGCTGTGCGGCGGCCCTGGAGTTTGCCCGCAAAGGCGTGCGCGTGTGTCTGGTCGACAAACAGAACGGGGACGAGGGCTACAAGAAAGTTTGCACCCATCTGATTCACCCGCCCGGGCGCGCCTGGCTGGAAGACTTCGGCCTGTATGAGCGTCTGCGCAGCATGGGGGGGCAGGATACGCGTCTTCAGGTGTCCTGTGACCATTACCGGCTGCATTATCCGCTGTCACGTCGTCCGGAGATGGCCAATATCGAACGCCGTCACCTCGACCCGGTGTTGCGCGAGGCGATTGAGCGGCACCCGCTGATTGACGTGCGCTGGGGGCACCGGCTGCAGTCACTGTTACGGCACCCGGTGAATGGTCGTGTGACCGGTATCCGCGCCATCGACACTCAAGGTGAAACGATCACATTGCAAGCGGATCTGGTGGTCGCCGCCGATGGCCGCAAATCCAGGGTGGCAAAGCTGGATCTGGCCCAGGAGACCCGCATTACCAATCACCGCGTGGCCCTGTTCAGTTATTTTGAAAGTCGTCAGGCCGAAGAGCGCAGTCACATCTGGGCTTTCGATCAGGGGAGCACTTATATCGGTTGCATACCCAATGGCCCGCGTACGGTGGTCAGCTGCTACATTCCGGAGGAACGCTTTGAGGCCATTCGTGGGGATGTCGACGGTTTCTTCAACAGCGAGGTGCTGGGGCATCTGCAGCGCGAGGGTATTGAACTCGGGGAGCAGGCGGACGATCTGTTTGTCGCCAAAGATACCCAGACTCTGTACCGGCGGCCCCGTTCCCCCGGTCTGGTGTTCGTGGGGGATGCCTTCCTCGCGGCCGATCCGCTGACTGGCGTGGGTTGTGCCTGGGCCATGGGCTCTTCCCGGCTGCTGGTAAAGACGGCTGCACGGGCGCTGGCCTCGAAAGCGGGCCCGGAAACCCGGCGTCAGCGGCTGGACCGGGCACTGGGCCGCTATCGCCTCTGGCATGGTTTGAGTTATCTGTTGCCAGCCTGGGTCATGGCAAAGGTATCGAATCAGGGGCAGTGGGTCTTCAACCGCCCCGTACTGGGTTTTGCAGATCGGCTGTGCCGGTTGTGGCCGCGTCTGTCGGCGCGGTTCAGCCCTCAGACGGCACCGTCTCCCGGAAGCTTGGCCGATCACTGACCTTGGCCAGATAAGCCTTGCTGCGTTCTCCCAGCGCCTCGACTTCCTCTGGCATACGGAAGCGCATCCATTCCAGGGTGGCCGCGAACGTGATGTCTGCCAGGCTGAAACCGCTTTCATGCAGGTGGCCGCTCGTATCGGCATGGGTTTCCGCAACCAGGGCTTCCAGCGCGGTCAGGGTGCGCTGGATCTTGCCTTGCTGGCGTGAGATCCAGGCCGGATCCTGTTTGTCCGAAGTGCGTTTGCGCTCCAGAAAAATCGCCACACCGGCTTCACACAGACCATCGGCCAGCGCTTCCAGCTGGCGAACCCCGACGGCGGCCATCGGCTCGGCCGGTATCAGGCGGTTGAGGCTGCCGATGCACTCGATTCGCTCGGCAATGACGGGCGAGTCGTGCCAGTACTTGCCCTCGTCATCCACCAGCACCGGTACTTTGCCCAGCGGGTTGTACTGCGGCACGATGCTGTCTGCATTCCAGGGGATCTCTTCCCGAAATTCG
>JAUIAZ010000124.1 GCA_030427465.1 Gammaproteobacteria bacterium
TACATTATTTCGCCTGCTTGACAACGGAGCGCAGAAGTATAGTATGAATCTATATTCACATTATAGAGAAGCCCATGTCGACCGCACAGCTCGCAGCCGATTACTTGAGCCCGAAAGAGATCCGATACTTCCGCACAGCCTCTGACTGGCGTGCCCTGGCCGGATTTGCGGTCACCTGGTCGATGATTCTCGCGGCAATGGCCTGGGCCAGCCTGCAGCCCGGCCTGCTGTCCACTTCGGTGGCCTTGCTGATTCTCTCCAATCGACAGCTGGCGCTGGGTATTCTCCTGCATGAGTGCAGCCACCGATCCTGGTTTTCAAGAGAAACGCTGAATGACTTCATGGGTCACTGGCTGGCGGGTATACCGGTCATGGTTCCTCTGGCGTTTTATCGTCAGTCGCATTTTAGCCACCACCGCCACACAGGTGGCGAGCACGACCCGGATGTAGAGAATATCCGCCAGTACCCAGTATCCGCTGCCAGTTGGCGCCGCAAACTGTGGCGTGACTTCAGCGGGCAGTCCGGTCTCAAAAATCTGATCGGTCTCTGGCGTACCGTGTTGGGCAACCGGGCGGGTAACGGCGTTTCCATGGGGCTTCAAAAAGACGAGAGTCCATCCCGCAAGCGCGCGCAGCGCAGCGCCTGGCAGAACTACCGGGACTTTCTGTGTTTTCATGCCGCATTCGTCCTGATGAGCCTGAGCCTGGGTTGGATGACCGGTTACGTGCTCTGGTGGCTGGCCTTTATTTTTGTCTACCCTTTCATCATCCGCGTGCGTCAGGCAGCTGAACATGGTGCCATGCCACTTCTGTCTTCCGCCGATGTCCGGGACACCACCCGTACCACACTGACACCGGCTTGGGCGCGTCTGGTTTTCGCCCCGCATTATGTCAATTATCACTGCGAACACCACCTGTTACCCACGGTCCCGGCCTACCGCTTACCCCGACTGCATCGCCTGCTGAAGTCACGCGGATTCTATCGCGAACACCCGGATACACTGGCCCGAAACTATTCAGAGGTGCTCCAACGCCTGAAAAGCAGTCAGGCTTGAGCCTGCTACTTAAAAAAAACCAAAAAATAATTAAATTCACTGTACAGACTCAAGATTCAGGTGCTACTCTGAAGGAGCAAGATCTGTTTATGCCGCAAGTCTTAGTTTACCTTCAGTGCACCGTTTTGACGTGAGTCCGATGTCAGGAAGAATTCCAAGCTCCTTGTTCCGCCATAAATGAATCTACGCACCCACTGGTAGAGGCGTTACACGCACCAATTTTTATTTTCAGGAGACATCATGTCCAAGACAACAGGAACCGTTAAGTGGTTCAACGAAGACAAAGGCTTTGGTTTTATCACTCAGGATAACGGCGGCCCAGACGTATTCGTTCATTTCCGTGCCATCGTTGGCGAAGGCTTCCGTAAGCTGGCTGAAGGCCAGAAGGTAACTTTCGACATCGAACAAGGTCAGAAAGGACCACAGGCAGCTAACGTAGTTGCTCAGTAATTACGACTGAAAAGTCGAAAAAAAAGCGGCATCAGCCGCTTTTTTTGTTCCACTGAAAGCTGGCCTTTCCATCTCACCGGATAGCCTCCCATGCTAGCCACCCTTTTCCGCAGCCAGCAATAACAGCAGTTGCTCATCTATCCAGCCCTCCAGTCGCCAGTTGCTCAGGAAAGCACAGTGCCCGCCATGATCTGTCAAGGTCAGTTGAACCTGACTCATGGTTTCAAATACCTCAAAGTCACGATAAGGAATGATTGGATCGTCTCTCGAACTGATCAGGCTGACCGCACAGGGAATCTTCTCCAGCGTTTGCCGGTCTATCGTATAGGCTGCAAAATAATCCGACAGGGACTCAAAAAAGGTGTGACCTGTCACCAGGTGGGTGGTCATTTCCCTCAGCGTACCCAGGTTTTCAACCACCTGCATATCCATCAGATCGGGAAAGTGTCTGGCTTTCGCTGCCAGCGAACGTTGCCAGCGTTTAACGAAATAGCGCTCATACCAGCGCGGTGCGATATCCAGAGCCTCGTAAGTGTGGGCAGGATTGATTACCGGACTGATTGCCGCCACACAAGAGAGCTTCAGGGCCGGTTCACAGGCAGCAACCCGAAGGGCAAAATTGCCGCCCAGACTGAAACCGAACAGGCTGGCAGGCACACCCGGTTGGCGCTGAAACAGTTTCAGACACCCCTCGGCAATTTCTTCATGCCGGGCGGCGTGAAACAGGGAGCAATTCAGCGGATAGCTCGGGCCATGATCGTGCAGGTGTAACCTGATTACGTCATACCCCGCATTGAACAAGGTAATCGCCGCAGACCACAGGTAGTTTGACTCGAAGCAGCCCTCCCAGCCATGCAGCAGGATAACCTGGCCGGGCACCCCACTTCGCTCCGCCTGGCGGGACTCAATCGCATGCAGACGCTCGCCGTTGTTCAGTGTCAGCAGGGTTTCCACCGACTGTCTGGCCAGCGCCCGGCCCTGTTTCTTAAGACGAGGCCTGCGCAGAATTGAGCTGGATAGTACGGACTGAATGTGAGAGTTGCGCAACAGCGGGGGTGCAGTAAATGTCATGGAATCTTCCGGAATCTGACAATGCAGTTATAACAGCGCGGCGGATAAAAAAAAACCGCGACGGTGATCCGTCGCGGCTTGTGCTTCCGTCAGGGCTGTCTACTGACAGCTGCCCCGGAACTGTCCGAGTGCCGCCGGGAACGGAATATCCAGACTCTGATCTCCGGCCCCATCCCGGGCGAGAGTCCCGCTAATGGACACAATGTGATCCTCAGACACTTGCAAGGTGTCCAATCCCAGTGAGAAACCGGCCAGTGTCGGTACCGGCACCTCACCCAGGCTTGCCTCGATCACCGGTATTGCGGTGGGCATGATGAGTGTAAACAACAGGTTGTAGAAGGAAGTCAGTCCTTCAAGATCTTCTGCCTCTGTTTTGACACTGACCACATTGCCGTTAGCGTCATACTCTGTTGCCTTGTCCAGGTCCAGCGTGATGAGGGGTACACCATCAACATCAATGCCGAGACGGTTGCCTGGCTTGACCAGAATATTGGCTCTGGCACTCAGAGTGACAATGCCTTCCAGTTCCAGTGCCTGAACACCGGGCCCGAAGGGCAGCACACCCTGGGATGGCAGATTCAAAGCATCCATCCTGAGGCTCGCTCTCAGGCTATCAACTTCCAACCCGGCCAGTGCATTGCCTGCACCCGGAATATTAAGCACTGGTGATTCCAGAGCGCGCGTGGTGAGGCGGAACCCGCCTTCATCAAAGAGCGACTGGGTCTCAGGTGGCAGGATAGTCAGCAGATCAGGATCCACATCCAGAGCATCCACCAGGTTGCCCAGCACGCCGCAGAGTTGCAGATCAATCATGCCGGCCTGTTGCCCCTGCCATACCAGCTGGTTCAACAGATCAACAGACAGTGCGGCTTCAAACGGTTGTCCCGCCGGCAGCACAGGTGCCTGGACTTCTGTCACGGGGTACCCAAGGTTCATGGCACCCGTCTGAACATCGGTGGCAATCTCGACACCAGCCGTCAGAACCAGTCCGGTCTGATCCGGTACCAGAGTCTCAGGAATGGCTTCGAGGACAAAGGGCACATCCAGCACCGTACCGGCAATGGAAGTGTTCAGGCCAGAGAAGGCCAGATTCAGCGTCTGCTCCAGCGGAACTTCCAGCGCCGCTGTCAGTGCGTCGGCCAGAACCTTGTCTACGGCATTCTGTATAATACCGGAAATGATCGGCACACCGTCCCAGTTGCTTTCGAAACGGTACTCACCCAGCTGGGTCTGGAAGTCTTGCAGATCCAGAGAGATCTGTCCCTGAGGACTGACGAACAGATCCACATCCGCCACCATACCGGCCAGATTGATGTACACAGTTCCGGTGATCGGAATGTCGAAACAGATCAGGATACACTGCTTGGATTTGCCGGCCAGCGGCACCACGACATTGGGAATCTGGCCGCTCAGTTGCAGAATACCAGCGTTGCTCACCAGACCAACCAATGGATCATCGAAGGTCAGGCCAGTCGCATCCAGAGTCACATCACCCGCCAGACCACCTGGCTTGCCCTGATACAGTGGATTCCTTGCAAGCACATAGGCAACCAGGCTGCTGCGGTTTTCCACCACCATTTCCGAGATCAGTTCACCTACCGGCCCCAGACCTTCAGAGCTGATATTGGCAGTGACGGCGTGTGGAATCCGGTTCACCTGTGGAGAGAACCTCTCTACGCTGAGATCACCATTCAAGTCTTCACTACGCAGCTCATAGCGGGCAGCGGTCGGAATCACCCCGGAGAACTGGCCGTTAGTCGCAACGGTCATGCTCTGGTCATTCAGCCAGACACCGCTGATGCCAGCCGGGTCAGTGACCTTGCCTCTGACTTCCAGACTGTTACCACCAACCAGCGAAACTTCCTCTACACGCATTACCGGACCGCCGGCATCCACAGTGAAGTTCACCAACTGCGTATCGATCTGCAAACCGCCGGTATCGCTCTTGGGTCTGACCGCTGAAATCTGGTTGGCGCCCTGACGTATCAGATCACTGATGTCGTTGCCGGTGATCAGGTAGTTGCTGCCTGTGGCATTCAGGCTGGCAAATTCATCAACGCTTCGACCATTCAGATACAGTTGATACCCCTGGCCTGGAACCCCGGCACCTTTGGCAAGAACAATGCTCGGTGTATTGGTGATGCTGGTGTTGTTACGTGGCGAGAGCACGATGTTGCCAACGAAACCGGCGCCATCCCCCCCATCGCTGCCTGAACCAGAGCCGTTGCCGCCATCACCGGTGCCGCCACCCGTGTCCGGGGCTTCGCCATAGTTAAAAACGACCCGCTCAAGCAGATACTGACCACTGATCAGGGTGTTCTCCCGCAGGGCTGTCAGTTCATTGGTCCCTTCGTTCAGCAGGTTCTCGATATCAGCACCGGTTACCAGATAATTATTGCCGGTGCTGTTCAGCGCTGCAAACTGATCGATCGACGTACCATTCAGACTGACAAAATAATCTACACCTGGCGCCCCGGCTGTCTTGGACAAGATAAAGCTGGGCAGACTGGAATAGGTAACCGTGCGGGTCGGACTCTTGATAGCAAAGCCAGCAGGAACCACCGTCGGATCACCGGAAGTGCCTGAGCCACTCCCGTTGCCTGAGTCGCCACCACTACCGGAGTCGCCACCACCAGAACCTGAACCGGAGCCACCCCCGCCGGTATTGCCATCGCCAGAGCCTGAATCCCCTCCGGTATTCCCGCCACCTGTGTCACCGCCACCTGAACCACCCCCGGCTGTACCGGTGTAGTTAAAGCTTACAGTTTCTGCCAGGGTCTGGCCTGCAATGAGCGGGCTGGGTCTGCTGGCTACAAAAGTATTTGCCCCGGTCACCAGATAGGCAGACAGAGCGGAACCACTGACCAGATAGTTACTGCCCGTGCTATTGAGTTGTACGAGGCTGTTGATATTCGCACCGTTGAAGGTGACATTAAATGCTGCTCCCGGCGTGCCCGCACTCTTGTTCAGTACAAAACTGGGCGCCGCACCGAAGGTTCCCCCGACTCGCGGGCTCTTGATCAGATAGCCTGGCTGGATCTGTACCACATTGCTGTCGCCCGTCCCCGTGTCTCCGTTGTCTGAGCTGCCGCCACCGGTACCGGTATCACTCCCGGTATCACTACCCGTGCTGCCGCCATTGTCGGACCCGCTGTCACTGCCGCTGTCAGCACCGCCACCGCCAGCTGATCCACCGTCACCGGGACCGGTTACCGTGCCGGTATAGCGGAAGGTTTCTGTCTCAACAACAGGCGCCCCGCCTGGCAAAATCGGATTTTCCCGCACCACACGCACTTCGTTGGTGTCACTGACCACCAGGCCAGCGATCGCGCTACCCAGAACCAGGTAGTTTTTGCCCGTGGAGTTCAGGTTTGCCATTGACGCGATATTCTGATTGTTCAGATATAGCTCGTAGTCAACGCCCGGCTGACCCACCGCCTTGTTCAACACAATGCTTGGGGGTGAACTGAACTGCAAGTTATTGACAGGCGCCTTGATAACATAGCCCGCCAAAGCAGACGGCACGATCAGTATCGACGCCAAAAGAGAGAGAAAAACAACGTGTAAACGGCTATTGCCGAAGCGCTTAGCCAGAGCGGACCACCAGTGATTCATAGCATTCCATACCTTTGTTTTGATTGTTTTGTCTAACAATCTAACACCCAAACAACAATCACGCAACAAGTGTATATAAATTCTCGAGTGTGAACTGTGACTCAGTCTGCCTTGAGAAAGCTTTAACGCTATTTGACAATTGCCCTGATTCGGGCAGTTAAACCGGGCTTACTCGGCAAAAATGATTTCTATACCGGCCAGCAACGACGCTTCATCCTGGAAACCCGTGTCCCGGCTGAAAAAAAGCTCGGGGCTGAGCTCAACAAAGAGCCATTCGCGATAGAGTCGATGGCGCCACGTGAAACGGGTGAAATACCCCGTGGTTTTTGGCGAAGGTTCACTCTCGGCCAGCCAGCCAATAGAGTGAACAATGACATCCCGGGGGGTCAGTATCCGGTTATAGGAGACAATTTCAGCAAACTCCCAGAAACCATCCTCTTCTTCCCACTGCGCTTCGGTCTTGAAGCGCAGGAAGGCTTCCGAGCCGATACGGCGGTCAAAAAACAGGGTCTGATTGAAGCCGAAGCCCCGATCCACGTAGTAGTAGGGTTTGGTTTCCGTGCGGAACGTCCAGTTTTCATCCAGTACCTTTTCCCACTCGGCTTCCGTCCTGACAAAAGCCGACAAGGGAAACCGGAATCTGACCCCGAAATCGGCCTTGAAGTCCCAATCCTCCAATTGACTGAGAATGCGCAGAAAACCGCTGGCAGTCTGTGTGTTCTCATTGTCCGGGTCAAAACGGGCGTCGCGTTCCCGCTCTTCCGGTGACTTATCTTCAGGGGAGTCACTTTCAATGACCAGCCGGTAGCGGTCCTGGGTACGTGGCAGGTCAAGACGGAATTTGAACTCGGGGTCCGTTTCAAACTCAGCACCCTCACTCCAGCGACCAAACAGACCCAGTTTCATAAAACTCCCGTTGGATCGCTTCTCGGCCTCTTCGCCGCCCAGAAATCCATCAATATAGCGCCCCAGCTGGTTTACCTGACGAGACCAGTTGTTTCTCTTGTCCACCAGCCAGTCGAGCCACTCTTCCGGGTTCTTGGGCAGATCAAGGCGCTCTTCCGGTACCGCCAGCGGCAGCTCCAGATCATACTGGATACCCCATTCGGGTACGCCGGATGACTCGATGCGACCCTCATTGCGCTGTTTGGCAAGCACAGCCTCTGAAACTCCCCACAATAAAAGGCTCAACAGCAGGCGGGCGGCTGGCCTATTCATGATGCATCCATAAGCGCAGGGGCAACTGCATTAACAGCACCTGGGAAGTGAAATAAACAATCCAGTTCACATGCGCGATCACCGGAAACCCGGAGGCATCAAATAGCCAGAAATGTCCGATCAGGGCATCGGCCAGGGTCGCCATCAGGGCACCGGCTGCTGCCGGTAGTGCGACCTGGCCAAAAGCCCGGTAGAGCCAGTAGGCGGTAGCCGCCATCACAGTGATGAGCGCAGCATAGAAACCCGCAGCTGCCTGTACCAGAGGATCAGTTCCTTGCGGCGGCAAGGGCAGAAAACTGAGCAAGCCCGCCACGACTGCGAGCCCTCCGCTAAACAGTATCTGTGAGGTTCGCAGATGACGACGGCAGGCCCGCCCTAGCGCGAGGATAAATATCAGGTATCCCGGCGCAAAAAACAGGATCGATTTGATCAGATAGCTGTGTTGGGTGACATCTCCAAAGGCATAGCTTTCCGCCTGAAAATTGCGGTTGATGGCATCACCCCCGGCGCAAAAAAGCAATGCCAGTGCAGTACACACCGAAAGAGAGCGCAACCAGCCGGGCGCCCTGGAACGGTTGATCAGGATGGCAGCCCACAGACTGTTCAGTAAAAGCAGAAGGATGAGTATCATTTCTGCTACACCGATGGCGACTCTCTCCTGCGCGGTCTCCAGAGCCCCCCACCAGCCAGCCAGTGCGCTCAGCTGAATCAGGAGTGATGCCACAGCCAGGCCGTTGGCGACAGTCAGCGCCAGGTACCCCGGTTTGTCAGAATGTTTGAGCATAGTCACCATGAATACACATACACTATCCGGCAGCCAGATTGAGAGAGACCTGTACTGGTGCCTTTCCTGCCCACCCCTCGTGGATGAATCCGAACACGAATCGGCCTCTGCGGACTTGAGATCATTGATCAAGAGTATCCGCCAAGCCACTGAAAATACAAATATCCAGCCTCAAATTCTGCCTTTTTTCAGTAAGCTGCCCGCCACCAGACGGGTGGGACACTACTACGAACAGCTCTGGCACTTCCTGTACGCCCACTCGCAGGGTATCGGGATCGCGGCCGTGAATCACCCCATAAGGGATCAGAACAAGACCCTGGGAGAAATCGATTTTCTGTTGTCAGGGGCCGGGGGCCTGCGTCACCGGGAGCTGGCTGTCAAATTTTACCTGGCCCACAGACCGGTAACGGATGATATCCAATGGATCGGCCCGAACGGCAAAGACCGGCTCAGTCGGAAATGGCAGCATCTCACAAATCATCAGATACGTTTGCTCGGGTCCACCGCTGGACAGCAATGGCTCAGGGATCAAGGCTTGCCGGTTCCCCAACACGCTGCCGATATCCAGATCCAGGGTCAGTTATTTCTGCCTTTCAGCGCCCTGACTGACCCGGAGGCCGGGAAATACTATATCCGCACGGCACAGAAGCCTTTGCTCTACTGTAAGCCCTGGCTCGGATACTGGTGCCACCGACGTGACTTAAGCACCGCACTCGACTTGCTGAAAAGCACGCATGGCATCCTTGAAAGTGAAGTCCGGGTATTGTCCCGCCTGCATTGGTTGGCCGGTCCGGACTCCGACCTCTGGGATACGGCCAGCCGCCCGGAAACACGCTCTGCGGTAGCGCATGGCGCCAGCCCACTGCTGCTGCAGTTTGTTCCCTGGCAGCCCGGTCAGGCTCTGCCTCTGCGACTGATGGTCGTGGAAAATGGCTGGCCAATGTTCTAGTCGGTGGCGTACCACAACTGGTGCAGGCGCTCCAGATAAGCCACCAGAGCGGTATGCCGGGCGAGACTGGTTTTCAGGGGGCTTTCCTGGTTGTCGAGCCAGGCATTCCCCAGAAAACTGTAGATAACGATGTCTGCAGTGGAAGGCTGCTCCCCGAAAAACCAGGGTTTGCGATCCAGATAGGCTGCCACGGCGTCGATGTCGCGACTGGCCAGTTCATAGAGTTCATCCGGTCCATGCCGGCCA
>JAUIAZ010000511.1 GCA_030427465.1 Gammaproteobacteria bacterium
TCAGGACGCTTTGTCCGTTGGGCCGATAGTGAGAAGTACGAACTGTTCGCTTCGCTGTATGGTCTTTCCGCCAGTGCGGTGGATGGTGCGCCGGCCGGTAGCGGCATCAACGGGGGGCTGTTTGCAAATCAGGATGGTGGTGAAGTACGTTTTCAAGGGGCTGGCACGGCTTTCCATTTTCCCGAACTTTACTCAGAGGGCTGGGCTTTCGATCAGGCGCAGGGGAGGATCCTTTGGGAGCTCCAGTCCGGCGCTTACCGGGTCTGGGGAAAGGACATCTTCTTGCTGAACCCGGATGGTCAGAAAGCGGAAATCACTGCGGGCTTCAATCTCTGGGTTCCGGAGCCGTTGACAGAACCGAATGATTTCGAGTTGTCTCTGAATGTTCACAAAGCGGGTGCAGAGTTGGGGGCGCTTCTGGTGCCGGACCGGCTGGCCAGCCCCGAGTTTGTGGACTGGCTCAAGCGCTCGGTGAAATCCGGTGACATAGCCAGTGCCGGCTATCAGTATGCCGGGCTGATCGGAGAAGCGGCACCCGAGGGCTCTGCTGTCTCCCAGTTCCAGCTCGACCTGCGTGATGCCCACCTGGCCTATCATCCGGAATGGCCTCACCTCCAAGACTTTGACGCTCTGGTCTCCTTGCGTAACAGCACGATGCAGGCCAGTATCCCCCGGGGGCGAATCGGGCAGACTCAACTATTGCAACCGGCCAGTGTCCGGCTCGACAGTACCGACTCCTCCGGCACCCTCACCATTGAGGCAAAACAGCCGATTGCCCAGGCAGACCTTGACTACTGGCTGAATGCAGAGCCGTTGCGAACTCATGTAGGTGAGACCTTTAATGGTTGGAAGCTCGGTGGTGGAACAGCCATTGAACTTCAGGTTCGGGTACCACTGGATGAAGCGCCACTGGAGGCTGATCTGGGGTTTACACTGAAACAGGCGACCCTGACACTGCCTGAACCGGATATTGCCTGTCGTAACATGAACGGCAGAGTGGATTACCTGTCAAAGGATGGCATCAGGGGGCGGCTGACAGCAAGCTGTCTGGGACAGGAGAACCGGGTCGAGATTTCCACGCTTAGCTGGCAACCGGGACAGGAGCGCATTGCACTGCGGGCGAACTCGCGTGGAGAGTTGCAGAGGCTGTCCGAGACCTTTCTGGAGCAGCCGGTTCCCGGCTGGCTGGGAGGAACCCTGGACTACCGGTTTGAGCTGGAGATTCCCCTGAGCGAGGAGCAGGGCTTTATTGCCACCCTGAGCTCTGATCTTGAGGGGGTACGCATAGATGTGCCAAGACCTTTTGGCAAATTTGAAGGCGAAGCATCCCGCGCGGTCATACAGGCTCGCTGGCTGACTGAAGCAGAGAACAGCCTGGTTCGTCTGGACTGGCCAGGCCGACTGTTTGCCAAAGGTCGCCTTGAGAAAGGGGTGCTTCAGCGAGCGGTTATCAGCTTTGCCGCCCCGCCTGTCAGCGAACCGGATGATCGTGGAATCTGGTTTGAAGGCCGCCTGCCATTTTTTGATGTTCCCAGTTGGCAGTCTTTCAGGGATCAGTATTTCCCGGCTGAAGACAGTGGCAGTCAAGGGCTGGCTGTTCCCGAATGGTTTGCCGGTGCTCTGGTGGAGGTTGGGGAAATCTCCATGGAAGACTTCCGGGTCAGGGATGCGCGTTTTGGCGTCAGTCCCAATGCGGAGTCGCTGCAGATTCTACTGTCGGCACCGGATCTCGTTTCCGGGCAGGTGATTCTGCCATATGACCAGTCCAAAGTACCGGATGTTTCTCTGGATCAGTTAATTCTTCCGCGCTTTGAAGACGAGGAGGGGGAAGCGGGTGAGAGCCAATTGAGGCCGGACGATATTCCCGAGATGAAGATCGCCATCC
>JAUIAZ010000125.1 GCA_030427465.1 Gammaproteobacteria bacterium
GTAGAAAGTGAGCTGGGTAAAGGGACGCGCTTCACCATCCGTCTGCCACTGACACTGGCGATCATGGATGGCCAGCTGGCCAGGGTGGGTGATGAGGTCTACGTGGTACCGCTTGTCAGTATCATCGAGTCGCTGCAGCCCGAGCCGGGCATGATCAACTTGATGGGCGGCACGCAGGAAACGCTGAAACTGAGGGGGCAGTATCTGCCGGTTCTGCGTCTGGCGGATGCTTTTGATGTGCCGATGTCACCGGAGGATCGGCGCAAACCGCTGACCGATGGTATCGTGGTCATCGTCGAACACGAACACCGGCGCTTCGGTATCTTTCTCGATGACCTGCTCAGCCAACAGCAGATTGTCATTAAATCCCTGGATGAGAATTACCATACCGTTGAAGGCGTATCGGCCGCGACCATTCTGGGCGATGGCCGGGTCGCACTCATCCTGGACGTGGGTAGCCTGAGTCAGAGCCAGTCCCAACCCGAGGAACTGGCGGATGTCGGCTGAACCGAAAGCCGCTTTTCAGTTTTACGCTAACGAGGTTTGAGCATGTCGGAAGTTGAAGACGAAGAGAACCTGGAACAGGCTGCGCCTGAAGAGGAAGCCCGCGAGTATCTGACCTTCCGGCTGGAAGGTGAAGAATATGCCGTGCCCATTGAAAAGGTGAAAGAAATTCGTGCCTGGGAGGCCGTCACCCGGGTGCCGCACAGCGAACGTTGGGAGTGCGGACTGATCAATATTCGCGGTGCCATTGTACCGATTATCGACATGCGTCTGCGCCTGAGTCTGCCAGCCAAAGCCTACACCAAGCATACCGTGGTGGTGCTGTTCAGTTTTATGGGCCCCCAAGGCAAGGAAAAGACGGTAGGTGTCGTGGTGGACGAACTGAGTGATGTGGTGCGCTTTCAGGATACCCATATCCAGCAACCGCCGCAGCTTTCCAGACGTCGCAGTATGCGCTTTGCGGCCGGTGTGGTTGAGCACGATTCCCGTATGATTGTTTTGTTGGACATTAACGCAGCCATTGCACAGGACGAATCCAGAGCTGCCTGAGGGTGAAAAGAGTGATGAAGAGTTTTCTAGGACGTTTAAAAGTCTGGCAGCAAGTCTTGTTGGTGGCGGGGTTGGCTTTGTCCATCGGTGTACTGCTGGCCATTGCACAGATCTCTCAGTTGAAGGCTGACGCCGAGCGGCAGAGAAAGGCGGTAGGGGGAGCTGAACTGATTGCTGCCTTGCAGCCGGTACAGCTGAATATGGCAGTGCATCGGGGTAACACGGCACTCGTCAAGGCCGGGAATACGCAGAGCATTGCTGCAGCCAACGCGGCCGCAGACAGTCTGGAAACCGCCCTGGCCGATCTGGGCAAGAAGGAGCAGGCCTACCCGAAACTGGCCGGATTTCATGAACGCATCAGCAGTGCCTGGCGGGATCTGTCCGGCCGTGTCAATTCGCTGGACAGTGCGACTTCTTTCAGGGAGCACACCCAGTTGATCACGGAAATTCGTGTCCACATGATGGAACTGGCTCAGGAGAGCGGTCTCTCACGCCTGCCAGAGGATGATCTGTTCTACCTGCAGGCGGGTGTCGTCAGAGGCTTCCCCGCAACGGCTGAGAACCTGGGGGTACTTCGGGGCCGGTTCTCGGGGCTGGCGCAGCGAGCATTCACCGAGCAGGGCGTTACGGCAGAAGAACTCGCCGTAGCAACGCCCCTGATGAGTGAAATTCGTGAAGTCAATGTGCAGCTCAAGAGCTTTTCGGAGCATGCACAGGATGCAGCACCTTCTCTGCTGGCACCCTATATTCAGGGGATCACCCGAGTCATCGAGCAGACCCAGAGTCTCATCCGTCAAACGGGCAGTATTCAGCAAAGTC
Source organism: Gammaproteobacteria bacterium (assembly GCA_030427465.1). Classification (GTDB taxonomy): domain Bacteria; phylum Pseudomonadota; class Gammaproteobacteria; order Pseudomonadales; family Oleiphilaceae; genus JADJWY01. Next base: position 1,873 of record JAUIAZ010000125.1, read on the forward strand.
TTCCGATGCAGTCTGTGCAGGGTACCGCTGACCCGCAGTTGCCGCGCCAGTACTTCAGTGATGCAAGCGATGTGATCAAGACCGTCGTCGCCGCCTGGAACGACAGCGCGAGCCTGTTGACTACCGAACTGGAGCGGCGAGCAAGTCAGGCGGAGCAGTTTGTCATGGCCGTGATTGCCGGTGTGGTCATTATTACTCTGCTGGTCGCCTGGATCGGATATTCCGTGGCAGATCTGCTGCGCAGAAATCTGGGAGCGGAGCCAGACGAGCTGGAAACCGTGGCAAGGGCAATTCAGGGTGGGAATCTCGACGTTAACATTGAGTCCGGCAGCACCGGCGTTTACGAAACCCTGAGGGAAATGCGGGATCAGTTGCGCGACAACAACCAGCGACTGGAAGAGCAGCTGAGGTCTAACAGCCGTATTCGCCAGGCGGTCGACAACACCTCGACCAGCCTTATGATCGCGGATGAAAATTTCAACATCATTTATGTGAACCCCGCGAACATGAGGGTACTGACCAATCAACAGGATGCGATCCGGTCGCGGCTGCCGGAGTTTGACCCGGCCACCCTGCTGGGCAAAAACATTGATGTTTTCCACAAACAACCTTCGCACCAGAGGAAGCTCTTGAGTGGCCTGAGCGAAGCCTACTCGACGGATCTCGCTTTGGGTGACGCGCGTTTTAATCTGACGGCCAATATCATTCGCGATGAAGACAGCAACGACATTCTCGGGTATGTGGTGGAATGGAAAGACCAGACCGCTGAAGTGAATGCGCGTGAAGACATCGACCGTCTCGTCCGGGCGGCCAACGCCGGAGACTTCAGCACCCGAATGGATGCTGCCAGCAAAGAAGGCTTTTACCGTACCCTGGCTGAAAATCTCAACGATCTGGTGGAGATTGTGGATACGGTAACAGATGAGATCCGCGATGCCATGCAGGCGCTAGCCAGTGGTGACCTCTCGGCACGTCTGGCGGTAACCCACAAAGGCAAGTTCGGAGAAATCGCCGATGCCGTAAACGACGGTCTGGGCAAGATGGCGGGCGTGGTGAACGAAGTGGTGGAAGCTGCAGAAAGTACTCGGGCTTCCAGCCATGAGATCAGCACTGGAAACCGGCAGTTATCCGAGCGCACTGAAAAACAGTCGTCCAACCTGGAGGAAACGGCCTCGGCGGTGGAAGAACTGACCAGTAATGTGCGTAACACCGCAGATAATGCCCGTCAGGCTGATCAGTTATCGGCACAGGCCCGTGACTCTGCAATGGCCGGTGGCGAGGTGGTGAAAGATACCGTCAATGCCATCGAAGAAATCAGTCAAAGTTCGGATCAGATTGCTGAAATCATAGGCGTGATAGACGATATCGCTTTTCAGACCAACCTGCTGGCGCTGAATGCATCGGTAGAAGCGGCCCGGGCCGGAGACCAGGGGCGTGGCTTTGCGGTGGTGGCTACCGAAGTCCGGAATCTCGCTCAGCGCAGCGCCAACTCTGCCCGGGAAATCAAGGATCTTATCGAAGACAGCCTGAAACGGGTCAAAACCGGGGCTGAGCTGGCGAGCAAGTCCGGCACGAATTTGCAGGCCATCATCGGGGATGTGAAAAAAGTATCGGATCTGATCTCAGACATTGCTGCCGCAACAGAAGAGCAGAGCGGCGGCATTGAAGAGGTGAACCGGGCGATCGCTGAACTGGATGAAATTACCCAGCAGAATGCCGCGCTGGCAGAAGAGATTGCCTCTGCCTCGGAGTCAGCGGTCGAGAACACGGAAATGATGGGTGACGCCCTGGCCTTCTTCAACGGTGGCGGCCGGACCATGGGTGTCTCGGCAAGACCGTCGGCCTTGTCTGCGGCCCCTGCGCACCGCGATTCGGCCCCGGCACCTGTTATCAGCGATATCGGAGGAAAGTCGGCCTCGTCTGCCGTATCTAAATCGGCAACCAGGGCGTCAGCCAAGCCTTCACCCAGACCGGCAGCCCCGGATGCAGATCTGGATGACAGCGATGACTGGGAGGAGTTCTGATGGCCCTCATCGAAGAGAACCATGAGGACAATAGCCAGCTGAAACAATTCCTGACCTTCAGGATCGGAGAAGATATCTATGGTCTGGACATACTCCGGGTTCGTGAAATCCGTGGCTGGAACAAGCCCAGGGAAATTCCGAATCTGCCCGCTTACATCAAGGGCGTGATTGATTTTCGTGGAGGCATTGTACCGATCATCGATCTGCGTCTGCGCTTTAATCTGGCCAAGGCAAATTATGACAAGGAAACGGTGGTCATTCTCGTTTCCGTAACCCAGTCAGATCGCGAAACCATTATGGGTATCGTCGTCGATCGTGTGGCCGACGTGATGGATGTATCGGCCAGCGACATCAAGGCCAGACCCAATCTCGGGACCAAACTGGACACGCGCTATCTGCCCGGTATCGTTAATCGCAAGGACGATATGGTGCTTCTGGTTGATGTGGACAAACTGCTGGATCCGGAAACCTTCGGACGGGTGGTTGAGGAGCTACAGGATTATGAGTGACGCGACCTTCAAATTGCCTGAAAGCCTGAATATAGCCGCGGCTGAAGCGCTATATGAGCAGCTGAGTGATTCCGGTTACGAGCAGCGTATTGAGCTGGACGGCAGTGAGGTTCAGCTCATCGACACCGCGGGTATACAGCTACTGTTGGTGCTTCAGAAACGTATAGCCCATCATGGGGGAGCCATCGTCTGGAACGGTGTGTCGGATGCGTTGAGAAAGAGCTTCGACAGCATCGGTCTTTCCGGGTTTCTGGGAGCCCACTGAATGAGAGCTTCGGTACAGGACCGCCGGCAGCCATGAACACTGCAAACGCCCGTGAGTTTCCCTTTTCGTTTCAGCACTTTGACCGCCTGCGAAAAATCAGCATCAGTCATACCGGAATACTGGTGCCGGATTCCAAACAGGAAATGTTTTATGCGCGCCTGGCCAAGCGTCTGAGGCATCTGAAGATAGCGGATTTCGACAGCTACATCCGCTATCTGGAGAGTCACTGGGACGAGGAAGGGACAGACTTTATCAATGCCCTCACTACCAACCTGACCGCCTTCTTCCGGGAAAATCACCACTTCGAGTTTCTGGCCAGTCAGGTGGTACCCGCCTGCAGGCAAGCCGGCGTGAATCCGGTCAGGGTCTGGTCTGCCGGTTGTTCAACGGGGGAGGAACCCTACTCCATTGCCATGACCCTGTCTGAAGCCTGCGCTCAGCATCGCCTGGACTGGGAACTCACTGCGACCGACCTGGATACCGATGTCCTTTCCAAAGCATCTCGCGGCGTCTACCGCCTGGAGCGACTGGATGGTGTTTCAATGGAACGCAAGAAGCGCTTTTTCCAGAAAGGAACGGGCAAGAAGCAGGGCTACGCCAGGGCTCGTGCCAGCCTGCGGGAAACGATGAACTTCCGGCAACTGAACCTGGTCAAGCCGTTCAGTCTGGGTGGGACATTCGATGTGATTTTCTGTCGCAACGTAGTGATCTACTTTGACCGCGATACTAAGTCAGTTCTGGTCAACCAATTTGCCGAGCACCTGAAACCGGAAGGCTATCTCGTGATGGGGCACTCTGAATCCCTTCACGGGATCAGTGACCGTTTCCGCTCGCTGGGTCAGACCATCTATCAGCGAATCGGATAAGAAGAAAGCGCCATGAAACCACCTGTCCCACCACCCTGTCTTCCCTGGTTCAAGGATGTTAACCGCTACTGGGACCCGCGCCGGGATCGCTTTGTGGCGAAAATACTGCCGGGTGAGTACTACGTCAGTACCCAGCAGGAACTGATCGGTACCGTTCTGGGTTCCTGTATTTCCGCCTGCGTGCGGGATCCAAAGAGCGGAATAGGCGGCATGAATCACTTCATGCTACCTACCCGCGCGATCGGCAAGGTGGATATTCTCAGTGATGCATTCCGCTACGGAAACTTTGCCATGGAACATCTGATCAATGATGTCATGAAGCTCAGTGGTCAGCGCAGCTCCCTGGAATTCAAACTCTTCGGGGGGGGCAACGTGGTCAAGGGGATGGGCAGCGTAGGCCAGAAAAATATTGAGTTCGTTCGTCAGTATCTGGATACCGAGCATTTTACCGTGGCCGCGGAGGATCTGGGTGGTAATTACCCGCGCAAGGTGCTGTATGACCCCGGTAGCGGCAAAGTGATGATGAAAAAAATCAAGTCTCTGCATAACGAGACACTGGCACAACGGGAAGAGAGCTACATGGATCAGATCTCGCAGAAGCCGGTGGCTGGTGAAGTGGATCTTTTCTAGGGAGCAGTACGACAGGGAAAGAAAGGAGTAACAGTCATGGTAAAAAAAGTCATTGTGGTGGACGACTCTGCCCTGATGCGCAGGCTGCTGAGTGAAATACTGAATGCCTCTCCCGGCCTGGAAGTGGTAGCCACCGCGAACGACCCTTACGAGGCGCGCGAGAAAATCAAGGCACTGGACCCGGATGTGGTGACTCTGGACGTGGAAATGCCGCGCATGGATGGTCTGACCTTCCTGCGTAATCTCATGCGTCTGCGACCCATGCCGGTGGTCATGATCTCCAGTCTCACGGAACAGGGGGCCCAGGTCACCATGGATGCGTTGGAATACGGCGCGCTCGACTTTGTGACCAAGCCCAAACTCGACCTGCGGGACGGGATGGAAGAGCAGGCCCGGGTGATCGTCGAGAAAGTCCTGGCGGCGGCTGCAGTCAGCCGCAGTAAACTGGAGCGCCTGCAGGCAAGAGCGCAGGCGATACACGCGAATCCGGAACTGGCCAGACAGGCGAGGCCAGCGGCCGCTGCCCCTGCCTATCGCACCACTGACCAGTTGGTGGCCATCGGCTCATCCACCGGGGGGCTGGATGCCATTCGGGATGTGCTCTCGGGCTTGCCGATGGATGTGCCGGGTGTGGTGATCGCCCAGCACATACCCGGGCTGTTTTCCAAAAGCTTCGCCGAGCGCATGGACAAGATGTTCCCCTTGAAAGTGGAAGAAGCCTATGAAGGCGCACCGATCACCACTGGCAGGGTCTATATTGCGCCTGGAGACCGACATCTGGAGGTCATCAGGTCTGGGGCCAAGTATCAATGCCATCTGACGGATGCCGATCCGGTTAACCGCCACCGTCCGAGTGTGGAGGTTCTGTTTGACTCCGTGGTCAGCGCGGCGGGTCGTAACGCCTTGGCTATCATGCTGACCGGCATGGGGGCAGACGGAGCCGCAGCGATGAAACGTCTGCGTGATGCGGGGGCCAGAACCATAGCCCAGGATGAATCATCCTGTGTGGTCTGGGGTATGCCCGGTGCGGCGGTAAAACTTGATGCGGTAGAGCGGATTCTGCCCCTTCAGGAAATAGCGCCTGCTATCCGGGACTGGGCACATTGATGTCGGTCGGGGGCATGCTCCGGCGGTGCTGACTCAGAAAAGATCGATGTCACCGTCTTCAGCCTGGGCCTCGCGTTCCTTGAGGAAATTTGCCTTGAAGTGGTTAAGCGCCTCTTCCACCGTGGCACCGGCCAGCATCATGTCGAACATTTCGCGCTCACATTGCATGGTGTAGCGGTTTTTCAGGCCCTGCTGCAGTTCGTCCCAGATATTCTCTTCGTTGACACGTTCGCCGTTTGAGAGGATATCCCCCAGTTCTTCGAGGGATTCTTTTACGTGGGAAAGCCGCTGAGCCAGGCGGTCGAAGAACTGGAAGTCCATGACTGCCGTCTGTACATCAGACTGAATCGCGATCAGGCGGCTGCGCAGCTCTTCTATTCTCTGAGTCAGGTCCGGCGCAGCCTGGGCTGTTTCGATGATACCGGTGAAGTTGGTGGCCAGGCGATTGAAAGAGTTTTCACTGTCGAGTATTGAAGCCTCGATCTGGGCGACCGCCAGCTGTAATAGCTTGACGGTTTCCTGCATGTGTCTCCAGGCGTCCGGGCTGGGTGTATCCTGCGGGGCTGGCTGATTCATGTCTTTTCCTCTCTCAGGTCCGTAACTGGTTGACATCACTGGCCAGAGCCCTGGCTTTCATCAGGATCTCCTGAGTCGCCTGGGTGGCATCATTGGCCAGTTCTGCATTCTGCTGGGTAATGGTGTCCAGGCTGGCAATCGACTGGTTGACCTGGCGCACGCCCGTAGTCTGTTCATTCAGCGCAAGAGACACTTCTTTCACCATCTCATTCATGCGCACAAAGGTCGTGATCATTTCTTCAAAGGCTTCGCCGGTTCTTCCGATCTGCTCGGTACCGGTGCCAACATCCTTGCTGCTGCGCTTGATCAGATCGGAGATCTCTTTGGCAGCAGAGGCCGAGCGCTGTGCCAGATTGCGCACTTCGTTGGCAACCACGGCAAATCCGCGCCCCTGTTCACCGGCTCTGGCAGCCTCGACGGAAGCATTCAATGCCAGCAGGTTGGTCTGGAAAGCGATCTCATCGATCACCCCGATAATGTCTGACATGGAGCGGCTGGATGCCTCGATGGCGGTGATGGCTTCCACGGCTTCCTTGACGATGGCCCTCGCCTGCTCCGCCGAATTGCGGGCATTTTCGGACAGCTCAGTGATACTGCTTGAGCCTTCCGCACTTTTCTCGATGGCCGAGGTCATCTGTTCCATGGTAGCGGCGGTTTGCTCCAAAGAGGCCGCCTGCTTCTCGCTGCGCGCCTTGAGCTCACTGTTACCTTCCGCGACCGATTCGACACCGGCCGTGACATCTTCAACTACGGCTTTGATGTTGCCAATCAGGGTCTTCAGCTGGGTCTGTGTTGCGTTGATATTCTGTTTCAGGCGCTCGAAGTCACCCTCATAATCTGAGGTGATCGGGTGTGTGAAGTCTCCCTGGGTCATCGTCTGCATCACTTCGCCGACGTCCCTGAACACTGAGCTTACGGCATCCAGTGAATCGTTGATGTCGCGCTGCATCGCCGCCAGATCGCCGGGCAGTTGGCCCCTGACCCGGGCGTCCAGATTGCCTGCAGCCACCTCTGCCATAACGCCGGCGACAGACTGCAGCGCAACCTGTACGCTCTGCATCGCATTGTCCACCTGTTCGCGAAAGCCGGGCTCTACCCGTTCGGACATTCGTTTGCTGAAGTCACCCTGGCTGAGAGCCTGCATGACCTCGCCCAGTGCGCTCATGGTCTGTTCCACACTGTCAGCAGAGCCATTCACGCCCTGCTTCAGCGTCTCCAGATCACCGGGGTAGATGCCTTCCATGCGCTGGCTGAAATCGCCCGCAGCCACTGCGCTGACCACCTGGTTCGCCTCATCAATGGCGCTGCGCAGATGACGCAGAAGCCCGTTGAGGGCATCCCCCATGGCACCAATCTCATCGTTCGACTCGAATTCCGCCTGCTGATTGAAGTTGCCGCTGGCAGCGACTGAGCTGA
>JAUIAZ010000126.1 GCA_030427465.1 Gammaproteobacteria bacterium
ACCTGACCCTGAAACAGCGCTTTGATCTCGCAGTAAAAGCGTTTGAACATACTGCCGCCTATGACGGAGCGATTGCCAACTATCTCGGGCGCCTGACTTCGGACAACGAAAACAGCCCCTACCCACGTACCTTTAACCTGCAATTCGAGAAGGCAGAGGATCTGCGCTACGGGGAAAATCCGCACCAGTCAGCCGCTTTCTATCGTGAACGGACGCTGTTGGAAGCCTCAGTTTCCAGCGCACGGCAGATTCAGGGCAAGCCGCTGTCCTACAACAACATCGCCGATACTGACGCCGCACTGGAGTGCGTGAAACCACTCGCGGATGCGGCTTGCGTTATCGTCAAGCACGCGAACCCCTGTGGCGTGGCGATTGGTACGGATATTCGTCAGGCTTACGACTTGGCCTATGCGACGGATCCGACCTCTGCGTTCGGTGGCATCATCGCCTTCAACCGCGAACTGGATGCCGATACAGCCAAGGCCATCATCGACCGGCAGTTTGTGGAAGTGATCATTGCCCCCAGCGTTTCTGAAGAAGCGGTAGCCATAGTTGCCGCCAAGCCCAATGTCCGGCTCATGGCCTGTGGCGACCTGAGTGCGCCCAGAGCCGCAGGCAGGGACTACAAGCGCGTAACCGGCGGCCTGCTGGTGCAGGATCGGGATCTCGGCATGGTGGATCATTCTGCCCTGAAAATGGTCACACAGCGCGCCCCGACAGAAACCGAATTACAGGATCTCCTGTTCGCCTGGGAAGTGGCGAAGTTCGTGAAATCGAACGCCATTGTCTATGCCCGTAACGGCCGTACCATTGGCATCGGCGCAGGTCAGATGAGCCGGGTATACAGTGCACGCATCGCCGGCATCAAGGCCGCCGATGAAGGGCTGGAAGTCAAAGGGTCCGTGATGGCCTCGGATGCCTTCTTCCCCTTCCGTGATGGGATCGATGCGGCGGCAGAAGCCGGTATTACCGCCATCATCCAACCCGGCGGCTCAATGCGTGACAACGAAGTTATCGCCGCTGCGGACGAGCATGGCATTGCCATGGTCTTTACCGGTATGCGGCACTTCCGCCACTGATGCTTTAAGGAAAACAGCATGAAAGTTCTTGTAATCGGCAGTGGCGGGCGCGAGCACGCACTGGCCTGGAAAGCCGCACAATCCCCCAGAGTCTCAGAGGTACTGGTGGCACCCGGTAATGCGGGTACCGGCACAGAGCCCGGACTGCGTAACGTCGCCGTAGCTGCCGATGATATTCCGGGATTGCTGGCACTGGCGAAGGAAGAAGGCGTCGGATTGACCATTGTGGGTCCAGAGGCTCCGCTGGTAGCCGGTATCGTTGACAGGTTCCGGGAAGCCGGTCTGGCCATTTTCGGCCCTACCCAGGCAGCCGCCCAGTTAGAAGGGTCAAAGGCTTTTACCAAGGATTTTCTGCAACGTCACCAGATCCCTACTGGAGCCTATGCGACTTTTTCCGATACGGATGACGCACTGGCCTATGTCCGCCAGCAAGGGGCTCCGATTGTGGTGAAAGCAGACGGTCTTGCCGCTGGCAAGGGTGTCATTGTTGCGATGACACTGTCCGAGGCGGAGGATGCCATTCGCGACATGCTCTCGGGTAATCGCTTTGGTGACGCGGGTAGCCGCGTAGTCATTGAAGAATTTCTGGAGGGTGAGGAAGCCAGTTTTATCGTCATGGTCGATGGCAAGCATGTACTGCCTATGGCCACCAGCCAGGACCACAAGCGCGTCGGCGACGGGGACACCGGTCCAAATACCGGCGGCATGGGTGCCTATTCACCTGCCCCGGTGGTCACCCCGGAAATTCATGAACGCATCATGCAGACGGTCATCCTACCGACCGTGGAAGGCATGGCCGCTGAGGGTAACGAATACACAGGCTTCCTCTATGCCGGTCTCATGATCAGCCCGGAAGGCATTCCCAAGGTCATCGAATACAACTGTCGTTTTGGTGACCCGGAGACCCAACCTATCATGCTGCGCATGACCTCCGATCTGGTAGGTCACTGCGAGGCAGCCATTGCGGGCAAACTGGATGCGGAAAGCTCCACCTGGGACGAACGTCCCAGCCTCGGTGTCGTGCTCGCAGCCGGAGGCTATCCGGGTGACTACGAAAAAGGCCACCCGATCGCCGGTCTCGGCCAGGAAGGACCAGATGCCAAAGTATTCCATGCGGGTACCCGACTGGAAAACGGAGACGTGGTCACCGCCGGGGGCCGTGTGCTGTGTGCCACCGCATTGGGCAAGACCGTAACGGAGGCGCAGACCAATGCCTACCGCGAGGCGGAAAAAATCTGTTGGACAGGATTACAGTATCGAAGGGATATTGGCTATCGCGCCATAGCCCGCGAAAATGACTGAGTTTCTCGACTTTTTTGGAATCGCTGTATTCGCCATTTCCGGTGCCCTGGTCGCGGGTCGGGTGGGATTCGACGTTTTCGGGGTGCTGGTCATTGCGCTGCTTACCGCCCTGGGCGGGGGCACTCTGAGGGATCTGATCCTGGATGCCCACCCGGTCGCCTGGATCGAAAACACACACTATCTCACCGTGGGTATCGTTGCCGGGCTTTCTACCTTCGGCTGGGTGCGTTTGCGCCGGATCCCTTTCCGGGTCCTGGAAGTCTGTGACGCCGTGGGGCTCGCTTTCTTTACCGTGGCAGGAGCCCAGAAAGCTTTGTCACTGGGTCATGAGCCGGAAATCTGCGTCTTGATGGGTATGATGACCGGGGTCGCCGGCGGCGTACTCCGCGACGTGGTCTGCAATGAACTTCCCCTGATCTTCCACAAGGAAATCTATGCCACCGCCGCCATTGTCGGCGCCATCAGTTTCCTTCTGGCGGAGTCCTGGCTGGCTCTGGGGACGGATATCGCCATTTTGATCGGCATGCTGGTCACACTGAGCCTGCGCCTGTCAGGTATTTTCTTCGGATGGTCTCTTCCTGTTTTTCTGAAACAGGAAGGCCGTCAACGGTCTGATTGAGCCGCCCCCTTGTCAGCTTACTGGGCCGATTTCCTGACCCTGGCGGTAGCACATCTCCTGGCTGTGGCCAGTCCCGGTCCGGATCTGGCACTGGTTCTGCGGCAAGGAGCGCGCAGCCGGGCGATCGCCATTCAGAGCAGTTTGGGAATCGGCGCAGGTATCCTGGTGCACGTAGCTTATTGCCTGCTAGGCGTCGGCCTGATCATCAGTCAGGAGCCCCGCTTGATGAACCTGCTGAGGCTGGCCGGAGCGGCTTACCTGATCTGGCTCGGCGGACAATGCCTGCGGAGTGGTTGGCAGCAACTGAAACACAAGCGGCAGCAGAGCAACGATTCCGCTCCTGAAAACAGCGAAGCCCGGTCGCTGCAGACAAAGACACCAGCTTCCGGCGAAAGCCCTCTGCGAGCTTTCATTACCGGCTTTCTGACCAATGTCCTGAACCCCAAGGCCACCCTCTTTTTTCTCGCTCTTTACGCTGTTGTCCCGGCACCGGATACTCCGTGGCCATTACTTGCCCTGTATGGACTATGGATGAGCCTGGCGACCGCGTTATGGTTCATCGGCATTTCACTGCTGGTTACCCATCACCGTATGGGTGCCGCCTGGCAGAGACTGGCTCCTCAGGTTGATCTGGCCATGGGCATCACGCTTTTTCTGATCGGAGCTCACCTGGTAGCAAGCACCCCCTGGTCCACATGGCTGGGTGCTGAAGCCCTGTAAAGCATCGCCAGCAAATCCTGGGTCTCCATCCAGCCTATACAGCCATCCGTGACTGAAACGCCATAAGCAAGCTCGGCGCCGATGGCCTGTTTACCAGGCTCCAGAAAGCTTTCAAGCATCAATCCCAGAATTCCGTGCTCCTTCTCTCGGAACCTCGAAAGCAGGGAACGTACGACCTCGCCCTGCCGCCGATAATCTTTTCCGCTGTTGTCATGGCTGCAGTCGATCATCACACGGTCACGCAAACCCGCTTTCCGCAGACTATCCACCGCTCGCCCTACACTGGCGATATCGTGGTTGGGACCGGAGCGCCCACCCCTGAGCACCAGGTGCAGATTCGGGTTTCCTGCTGTAGCCCGGATCGCCGGTCGCCCGCAGTGGCTCATTGAGGGAAAAACATGCCCGTGGGCAGCCGACTGCATTGCCTGAATGGCAACCTCCAGCCCACCATCAGTTCCGTTCTTGAAGCCGACCGCAGAGCTCAGGCCACTGGCCATTTCCCGGTGCGTCTGACTTTCAGTGGTTCGGGCGCCGATGGCTGTCCAGCTGACGAGGTCCTGGAGGTAGTCTGCAATCATGGGGGACAGCGCTTCGGTGGCCAGGGGCAGCCCAAGTCGGGCACAGTCACGCATCAGTTGACGGGAAGCCATCAGGCCATGATAAAGGTCATGAGAGCCATCCAGGTGGGGGTCGTAGACCAGCCCTTTCCAGCCGATGGTCGTGCGCGGCTTTTCGACATAGCAGCGCAGCACCACTTCCAGACGATCCTGGTACTGTTTCGCCAACGGAGCGAGCTTCCCGGCATACTCAAGGACAGCCGCAGGATCATGGGCCGAACAAGGACCTACGACAATCAGCAGCCGCGGGTCTTCTCCAGACACGATACGGTTGATGCGGGTTCTGCCAGCGTCCAGCCTGGCCCGCACCCCGGGCTCCAGACCAAAGGCACGGTGCACCTCACCGAGGCTCGGCAGGAATTGATCCGGGGACTCACTCGTTCGCATGCCCGGTGCCTGGTTCAGTTCTACTAAATGACTTGGTTTCATTACTCTCTCCAGCAGGCTGCTCAAGAGAGTGATCCGAGCAGCCGTTCAGTTCAGCTGCTCTTCCGGATTCAGGTCAGGATAAAGACCGGCGGAAGGCAGCCAGGAAATACCAAAAATAAAAACCAAACGACCACGCAGCCGCATTCGCACCGGAATCGGCGACACGGCTCTGGAGTTCAGTTTTTCTGGCTGCTTGTATTGATACACTCATAGTGGTTACAGAATAGACCAGAAACAGGTGTCATGGCAATGACGGGGTTCATTCATTCTTCAGCAGAACGTCCCTGGCCAGATTGATACGGGCGGCAGCTTCGGCGCTGCCACCCCGATCCGGGTGGGCCTGCTGAATAGCCCGACGGTGCGCCAGGATGATTTCCTCCCGGTCGGGATTGGCCCTCAGGCCCAGTACACTCAGCGCCTCTTCCCGCGACATGTCTCTGCCACGAGGCCTGATGCGGGAACGATCTGCCCTCCCCTTGGGCCTCTCCCGCTCCAGCCACCATTTAATGGCGGGCCACAGACGGTACAGCTGCCTCAGCAGCAGAAAAATGCCACTGATGGCTGCGGCAATCCAGTGCAGACGCCCGGTCAGTGCCAGCAAGAAGACCAGACCGATCAGCAGACCGATCAGTCCCTTATTCCGCCACTGTTTTTTTTCCTCGCCACTGGCGGATCGGTACTGATGCATCCACCAGAAAATTGCGCCCAGCACGATTAATATAAGCAACACACGAATCATGCACTTTTCCCGACATTCATTCGCAGTGGTTCTCTGCTAGAGTATGCACTTTCTTGATGACACTCCGCTGAGGTATGCAGTGATTGTTTACCAGGGCCACGAAGGGGCCTACTCCCATTTGGCATGTCGCCATGTATTTCCGGACCGCGAGGCCCGCGCCTGTGAAACTTTCCGTGACGCCATGGAATCGGTTGAACAGGGCAAGGCCGAGCTTGCCATGATTCCTGTGGAAAATTCTACCGCAGGTCGGGTGGAAGAGATCTACCGCCTGATTCCGAGAATGAGCCTGCACATCGTCGAGGAACACTTCGAGCCCGTCAATCACTGTCTTCTGGCCCTACCAGGCACTACGCTGGAAACCCTGAAAAGGGTCTATTCGCATCCGCAGGCTCTGGCCCAGTGTGCCAATCATGTCCTGGAGCTGGGTATTGAACCGCATGCCACGCTCGATACCGCCGGCGCAGCCGTCCAGATAAGAGACGAAGGGCTTCCGGAGCAGGCTGCCATAGCTTCTTCACTGGCCGCAGAGTTGTACGGACTGGACATCGTCCGCGACCAGTTCCAGGACCAGGACGGAAACACCACCCGCTTCATCATACTGTCTCATAAAGAGACCTTGCCACCGCTGGAACCCGGAGTCGTCTACCTGACCTCCCTGCTGTTCCGGGTGCGCAACCTGCCGGCAGCGCTATACAAGGCTTTGGGTGGCTTTGCAACGAATGGTGTCAACCTGATAAAGCTGGAGAGCTACACGCCCGGTGGTGCACTCAATGCCAGCCAGTTCCATGTGGACATCGAAGGCCACCTTCAGTCTCCCGCCATGGTTCGCGCCCTGGAAGAATTGGCTTTCTTTGCTGAAGATGTCCGGGTTCTGGGAACCTATCGCGCACACCCTTTCCGCGCCAGCCGTACCTTTGCTGACTGAGGTTCAATCATGCCAAGCGACAATCTGCGTGAATTCATTGAAGGGCTTGCCAGAAAAGCAGGGCAACATGCCCGCCAGACGCGTGAGAGAAATGCGCTGGTTACGCAATACAAGCAGGGGCAAGAGCTCGTAACCCAGGCAGATGTGGAAGTGGATGAAATGATACGGGCCGCCATTCTGGCGCGCTTTCCGGATCACGCCATTCTGTCGGAAGAGTTATCACCGGATCTGAGCCTGGCAGGCCTGGAGGGCCCGCTGTGGGTGGTGGATCCCATCGACGGCACCGTCAACTATGCTTACGGACATTCCCAGTCTGCCGTTTCCATCGCTTATCTGGAATCCGGTGTCGCCAAAGCCGGAGTGGTATACAACCCTTTCTCTGAAGAACTGTTTGCCGCAGAAGCTGGCCACGGAGCCACCCTGAATGGCAGACCGGTGCATTGCCGCGAGCCGGAAAGTCTGCGCATGAGCCTGGTTGCCACCGGGTTCCCTTATCACAAGGACAGCATCTCCGAGCTTTGCCAACGCCTCGAGGCCGTGTTGCAACATTGCCGGGACCTTCGCCGGCTGGGATCAGCTGCGCTGGATATTTGCTGGGTCGCCTGTGGCCGCCTGGATGCCTACTATGAAACAGTAAGCCCTTGGGATCTGGCTGCCGCCCGACTGATTGCCCTGGAAGCGGGCGCAAGCTGCGGCCACTTTGGCAGGGTACCCCCCGGGTTCTCCGAAGCGCTCTACAGCGAGCATGTACTGATAACGGCCCCCGGGATTTATCAGCCACTTCGCGAGATTCTCGCGCAGACGGTTTGAGATCCAACAGTGCCTGGCTAGGGTCTGGCAGGCACCGAAATACGCTCCCCGGTATCCACATTCATGGCGGTCAGCGATTCACCCCACACGCAACCTGTATCCAGGGCCAGCCTCTGAGGATGATCGGATCGCCCCATCAATGCCGCCCAATGCCCGAAGAATATGCGCGTCTGATCCCCACGCGGGAACTCAAACCAGGGCCGGAAGCCTTTGGGAGCATCCTGGGGAGGCCCCTTGCTCTGCATGTCCAGCTCACCCTCAGCCCCGATGAAACGCATTCGCGTCATGACGTTGACAATAATGCGCAGACGATCCATGCCTTTGAGCGCAGGGTTCCAGCGATCAGGCTGATTACCATACATGGCGCCAAGGAACTCTACCCGACCCGCCCCCTTCAGACAGGCCTCCACCTCCCCCGCCAGCGCCAGCGCCTGGCTAACGGACCAATGCGGCAGAATACCCGCATGCACCAGCACCGCCTGGCGGGATTCGTCATAGCGTATCAGCGGTTGTGCGGCCAGCCACTCGAGCAAAGCGGCCCTGTCCGGTGAGTTCAGGATATCGTTGAGGGTATCCTTGCGCTTGGGTGCCCGACCGCTTTCAGCAACTGCCAGCAGGTGCAGGTCATGATTGCCCAGAACCACATCGACATCGTCACTGTAGCGGCGGCAGAATTCGAGGGTAGCCAAGGATTCCGGCCCCCGGTTGACCATGTCCCCGCAGAGCCAGAGACGGTCGCCACCTGGTGCCCAGCGTATCTTCTCCAGCAGCCTCTGGAGGGCGCCGAAGCATCCCTGCACATCACCAATGGCCCAGACAGAACCCGCCATCAGTGAAGTACCCCGGGCTTGCGCAGAGTGAACGCCGGAATCGATGCCGCAAAGCGCTCACCACTGGCACTCTCCATCCCGTAGCTACCACGCATGCTTCCACAATCGGTCTTGAGAACACAGCCGCTGGTATATTCATAACTACGGCCCGGCTCAATCACCGGCTGCTGTCCGACCACGCCATCCCCTTCCACTTCCTCAATGCGGCCTTCGGCATCTTCAATGATCCAGTGTCGGGTCAACAGCTGTGCCGGTTCCGTACCGCGATTGATGATTGCCACATGATAGGCAAACACGAATCTGTCGCGCGTGGGGTCTGACTGCTCTTCCAGGTAGCGGGTTTCCACCCGGACCGCAACATCCTGAATTTCAGACATCCTCATTCTCTCTGTGAATCTCACTGTAGCGGTTGGCCAGTGCCACATACTCACCAATCCCGAGTTTTTCCGGACGAATACCGGGGTCAATGCCCAGCCCCTCAATATCCTCCGCAACCAGCATCCCTTTCAGCACATTTTTCAGAGTCTTCCGACGCTGGCTGAAGGCTTGCCGGACTAACCCGGCAAAGTGTGCCTCGTTCCGGGCCACCACTGGCTTCTGTGCATACGGCTCGAGCCGCACTATCGCCGACCAGACCTTGGGTGCAGGCCGGAAGGCTCCGGGCCCCACCGGAAACAGCGGGATAACGCGGGCGTGATATTGAGCCATCACACTCAGACGCCCGTAAGCATCGCTCCCGGCCGCAGCAGACAGGCGATCTACCACTTCTTTCTGCAGCATGAATGTCATGTCCCTGACCTGCGCCCCGAGTGCCAGCAGGTGGAAGATCAGCGGGGTGGAAATGTTGTAAGGCAGATTACCGACAATCCGCAAATCGGCACCGAGTGAGGCGAAGTCGAACTTCAGCGCATCAGCCTCAAAAATCTGCAGCTCAGGATAGCGGAAAAACTGTGTTCTCAGACCCGGAATCAGGTCACGGTCCAGCTCAATGACCTTGAGACTGGGGCACCCGGTCAGCAGATGCTCCGTCAGAGCCCCCATTCCCGGCCCGATCTCTACCAGGTTGTCACTTTCAGAGGGTGAAATGGCCCGCGCGATGCGAGCAATCACGGCCTGATCATGCAGGAAGTTCTGCCCAA
>JAUIAZ010000512.1 GCA_030427465.1 Gammaproteobacteria bacterium
ACGAGCCCGTGTCGCGCCACCTGGTCGAGCATATGCTCCAGAAAGGGCACGCCCGTATCAAAGTGACTTTTGCCGGTTCCATCCAGATTGATTGAACACTGAATCTGGGTCTCCAGTGTGTTTCGGGTAACGTCAGCCTTTCTTTCCAATGCCTGCTCCTGGACTGCCTAAGCCTTTAAGGCCGCCCATTATACCCGGATTTCACCCGTTAAGCGCGCTTTTCAGATTCTCGATGTAGTGGTCGACCATGCTGTTGAACTCATGCTTGACCACTGGAGCTACCGCCATCTTGAGCAGTTTCGGTATGGGAAGCTCCATAACCGCATGTGAGCGGAAGTGGCACTCGGCTCCCTTGCCAGGCTCGTCTGTCTCCTGAACCACCCAGGCTCCTTCGACCACCGCATTGCCGACCTCCGGAACCGGAGTCCAGATCACTTGCCGCTTGCCAGCATCCGACTGATAATCGCAGGCGTACACGGTCTGCAAGGCGTATTTGTCAACGCCTGTCTTGCGCAACGTCCAGTGGAAACGACCCGGTTCGATTTCTTCCAGTTTGTCGACTTTGGGAAAATGCGAAGCCGAGCGCGGCACATCGGCCAGCAGCTCAAATGTGGTCTCGACACTGGCGGCCACCGTAAACGTACGGGCCAGCTCGATGGTGATACTAACGCTCACAAACTATCTCCTGACACAGCGCCGAAACCGTCCTGATAACGCGTAATCGACAACATTGAAAAAAACCATGAAACACGATAATGCCAGCCTCAATACCATGCAAGTCCGACAGTCGCAGAATGCGGATTTTGCCAGACGCCTGCTCGCCTGGTTTGATCAGCATGGCCGGCATGACCTGCCCTGGCAGCATCCGCGCACGCCCTATCGGGTCTGGTTATCGGAAATCATGCTGCAACAGACCCAGGTCACGACCGTAATCAACTACTTCAACCGTTTCATCTCGCGTTTTCCCGAAGTGTGCGATCTCGCAGCTGCTCCACTGGATGAAGTGCTCAAGCTCTGGGAAGGTCTGGGCTACTATGCCCGCGCCAGAAATCTGCACCGCAGCGCCCGCGCGATCGCTGCCGTCGGAGGAGTATTCCCGGATACCCAGGAAGCGCTTGAAGCCCTTCCAGGCATAGGGCGGTCTACTGCCGGGGCCATACTCGCCATGGGCTTCGGCAAACGTGCGACTATCCTGGATGGCAACGTCAAACGGGTACTGTGCCGGCATGAGGCTGTCAGGGAACCTCCGCTGAAAGCCGCCACCCTGAAAGCCCTCTGGGCTGCAGCAGAGGCCTACACACCGCAGCAGCGCGTCTGTGACTACACTCAGGCCATCATGGATCTCGGTGCCACGCTCTGCACCCGCTCCCGTCCCCGCTGCACGGAGTGTCCCTTACAGATGAGTTGCCAGGCTTTCCGGCTGGGCATGACGGAACAGTTGCCGGCACGCGCGCCCCGGAAAGCCAAACCCACCCGCCACCGTATCGCCTGGCACCTGCAAAGGCCGGATGGAAAGCTGTTTCTTGAAAGACGACCGGAGTCAGGTATCTGGGGTGGACTCTGGTCCCTGCCGGAAGCGCCGGAAGAGCTGCTGCTGGAGGAAGCCCTCGATCAGGCACGCGAAAGCGGCATTCTGCCGGATGGCCCGCCCCCCACGACAGGCAGCCTGATCCGCCACACGTTCACGCACTACCATCTGGAACTGCAGACCGTTACCATGCCCGTGCATGAGGACTTTCACCCGAAATCGCTGAGCGGCGACTGGTTTCACCATGACGAAGCCCTGCCCGGGCTGCCGGCCCCGATCAGCCAATGGATAACACAGAGGACGCCATGACCCGCACC
>JAUIAZ010000127.1 GCA_030427465.1 Gammaproteobacteria bacterium
CGGGAACCTGACGCTGTATCTCACGAATCAGCCCGCTACCCAGAATATCTCCGGATACTTCTCCGGCAATGAGGGCTACAGTCAGCGTTTCCTTCCGCTTGGCGTCCATGGGCTAGCGGATAATGCCGCGATCACTGCGGCGCAGACTGGCCACCAGTGCTGCGATGTGTTCATCCTCTGTAATCCGGGGCTCGAGTTCCTCAAGCGCCTGCTCAACGGTCAGCCCCTGACGATATATCGTCTTGTAGGCACTCTTGAGAAGCTTCAGGCTTTCCGCGCTGAATCCACGACGTTTCAGGCCTTCTGCATTGAGCCCAAAGGGGCCGGCTGGCTGTCCGCCAGCCATCACAAAAGCCGGAATATCGCGCAAAACGATACTTCCCCCTGCCGACATGCTGTGCTGACCGATCTTGCAGAACTGATGCACCATGGTGCCGCCACCAAGGATGGCCCAGTCATCCATCACCACATGGCCGGCCAGCGTTGACTGGTTGGCGAGAATACACTGGTTACCGACCTGGCAATCATGGGCGACATGCACGTAAGCCATAAACAGGTTATCGCTGCCAATCCGGGTGATGCCCTCATCCTGAATGGTTCCCCGGTGGATAGTACAGCCTTCGCGGATTACATTGCGGTCTCCGACCAACAATTCCGTGGGCTCTCCCCGATATTTCTTGTCCTGGCAGTCTTCACCGACACTCGCGAACTGAAAGATCACGTTGTCTTTACCGATGCGCGTCGGCCCCTTGACGACCACGTGACTGTGTATCTTTGTTCCAGAACCGATTTCGACATCCGGTCCGATCAGCGTCCAGGGTCCGATCTCCACGTCATCCGCAATTCGAGCCTGTGGATCTACGATGGCCTGGGGATGAATGCTCATTTGAGAAACCTCTCGGCAGTCAGAATCTCGGCACTGCAAGCGACGTCTCCATCGACGAGTGCCCGGCAGCTGAATTTCCAGATACCGCGCTTTGACATCAGATACTCCGCTTGCAGTTCAAGCCGGTCACCCGGTACGACAGGTCGCTTGAAGCGGACCTTGTCAGAACCAGCCAGGTAATAAGTATAGCCATCGGAGGGCTTTTTTCCGGTAATCAGGAAACCCAGAATCCCGGCCACTTGCGCCATGGCTTCAATAATCAGCACACCCGGCATGATCGAGTGGCTGGGGAAATGCCCCTGAAAGAAGGGCTCATTCACCGAAACATTCTTGTAGCCGGTAATGATCCTGCCCTCTTCCACGGCAACCACCCGGTCTACCAGCAGGAAGGGGTAACGGTGAGGCAGGTATTCACGAATGGTTTCAATTTCCATAGGCAGCTCAGGTAAAGCGAACTGAGTCATCTCAAGCATTCCTTCTGATGTAATGCGCCAACTTCAACTACGTTTTTCCAATGACTGCAACCGTCTTATCCATTGGTCCAGCTGTCGGAATCGTGCCACATTCTTGCGCCAGCTGCGATTCTCTTCAACCGCGGTGCCGCTTGAATATACGCCAGGCTTGGTCAGGTCGTGGGTAACCAGTGTCATTCCTGTCAGGTGAACACCATCTGCAATGTTCAGGTGCCCCGCTATCCCGACTCCGCCTCCGATCATGCAATTGGCACCGACCGTGGTGCTACCGGACACGCCCGTACAGGCGGCAATCACTGTGTTGGCCCCAATCACCACGTTGTGGGCGATCTGTATCTGGTTGTCCAGTTTAACACCCTCCCGGATCACGGTATTCCCAAGGGCAGCGCGGTCAATGGTGGTATTGGCCCCGATCTCGACATCCGACTCAATTACAACACTGCCCAGCTGTGCGATTTTCTCGAAGCGCCCGGCTTCCGGTGCGAAGCCGAAGCCGTCAGCACCCAGCACGGCACCGCTGTGCACGATCACGCGATCGGCAATCGTAACCTGATGATAAACGGTCACCCGGCCATGCAAAAGACAGTCAGCCCCGATCCGGACATCGTCACCCACGATACAGCCCGGCCCGACCCGGGTATTGGCCCCGATCTCTACCCCAGCTCCGATGACAGCACCAGCAGCGACACTGACCCCTTCTGCGAGCTTCGCGGTCTGATCGACAATTGCCCTGGCGTCAACTCCGGAGGCCGCTGGCTTCAAGGGATCGAACAGCCGGCTGGCACGGGCATACCCGACATAAGGGTTCTTCATAACCAGAGCGGAACAGCGGCAATCGGCGAGCTGCGCGGGAGACACAATGACGGCGGAAGCCTGAGTGCCCGCAAGAAAGCGGGCATAATTGGGGTTAGCAAGAAAACTCAGCTCCCCTGCCCGGGCTTCCTGCAAGGTAGCCAGCCCATGAATCAGACAGGCACTATCACCGTGAACCTCCGCGCCAATTCTTTGGGCAATTTCCTCGAGGGTAAGCGTACTAGCCTTCATGCTGGTTGCTCCTGTTTTGTCGGGGTGCCACTTGATCTCGCACCCTCTTGCGGACGCTACTTGTTCAGGGCATCAATCAGTTTAGGTGTGATATCCAGTGCCGGTGAGGCGAAGATCACGGTGTTGGCATGGAGCACCACATCATAGCCGCCATCCTTGATCAGCTGCTCAAGCGCCGCATCCAGGTCCGGCTTGGAGCGCTTCAGGAAATTTTCCTCCCTCTTCGATACCGAAGACTGATAGCGTTGCTTAAGGTAGTTGAACTCCTGCGCCTTGTCCTCCAGTTCAGCCGCCAAACGGTCACGCTCTGCCGCAACCATGATGGCGGCGTCTTTCTGCAAGCGCTCCTGGAGTGCCTTGGCATCATCCCCCAATGCTTTGAGCTTGGACTCTTCATCGGCGAAATCTTTCCTTAGTTCATCCCCAAACTGCTTGGCAGCATTGGATGAGAACAGGGCCGCACGCAGGTCCACCACCGCAATCTTGGTTTCTGCCAACGCCAGACCACTGACCAGCAGCCAAAGACTCAATATAAAAGCAATCTGTTTTCTCATTTCCTCTGTCCTCCAACGGGTTAATGGCCAAGGGCCCGGCCCAAAAATCAGTTCACAATCTAGAACGTCTGCCCCAACAGGAACTGGAAAAACTCCCTTTCGTCTTCATCCTGCGCATTAATGGCTTTAGCCATACTGAACGCCAAGGGGCCAATCGGCGTAATCCAGGTCAGACTGATACCGGCTGAAAGCCTGATTTCATCCAGCTTGGGATCATAGCCCCGGGCATCATCAAATACGTTACCGGCATCAACAAAAACAGAAGTCCTGACCTGGGAACGATCTTCCAGAACCACAAAGGGATAAATCAGTTCCACCGTACTCTCAATCAGGAAGTTACCTCCAAAGGGGTCACGTGTCTGGTCCGGATCCCTGGGATTGGGTGGAGAGCGGCGACCCAGAGAGTTACTCTCATACCCCCTGACGGAGCCGATACCCCCGGCATAATAGTTTTCAAAGAACGGCAGTTCATCATTACCCGAGTAGCCGTCCCCATAGGCAATATTGCCACCGTAATGGAAGGCCCATTCGTGGTTGTCTGACAATGGGATATAGTGATCAAGCTCGTATCGCGCCTTGTAAAACGGCACATCACTCAGTTCTGGCAAGGCCACTCTGAATGACAGGCGCTGGGATGTCCCGGAGGTCGGATAAACCCCCCGGTTCAGGGTATTCCGACTCCAGCCAGCAGAGAGTTCGATGAAGTCGTAAGAGTCACCGTTGGCCAGAATGTAACTGACAATGTCACGATTCGGGAATTGCCCCAGTTTGATATTCGTGTGGTTATAGCCCAGACCAAAATTGAGTCGCGAGAAGCGGCTGATCGGATACCCGAAGTTAACCCCGGTATTGAGAGTATCACTGGTGAAACTGGACAGGTCTTCTTCTTCATAGTCCGTTTCCCGGTAACTGATATTGAAGCCACGGCTGACTCCATCGACCGTAAAGTAGGGATTGGTGTAGGAAAAGCTGGCACTCTGTACTGCTTCGCTCTTGTTGACCCCGAAGCTCACCCGACGGCCGGTACCCAGGAAGTTTCGCTCAGCCACGCTCGCACCCAGCACAATACCACTGCTCTGAGAGAAGCCAAGGCTTGCAGACAGACTGCCGGTGGACTGCTCTTCCAAGGTGTAATTCACATCAACCTGATCGTCGGTACCGGCTACCAGCGGTGTTTCAACCGTGACCGTCTTGAAGAACCCGGTCCGTTCCAGTCTCGACTTGGAGGTTTCAATCAGATCGGTAGACGCAGCGGCCCCTTCCATCTGAACCAGTTCCTGTCTGACCGCTTCATCCTGGGTAGTGGTGTTACCTCTGAAATTGATGCGACGAACATAGGTACGCTGTCCCGGCTCAATGAAGAACGTCACAGTGGCGGTGTTGTCATCATGGGGCTCGGGAATCGCATTCACGCTGGCGAAAGTATACCCGTCATTGCCAAAGCGCTTGGTAATAAGGTCGCTGGTCAGAGTCAGGATTTCCCGGGAATAGGTATCTCCGGGCTTGCTAACAATCAGCTTGCGTAGCTCTTCCTCACTGACACGCAGGTCACCTTTCAGGAGCGTTTCCCGGATGGTGTACTGAGGCCCCTCGTTGATGTTGATGGTGATAAACACTTTCTCCTTGTCCGGAGACAGAGATACCTGTGTGCTTTCCACACTGAAACGGATATAGCCGTTATCAAGGTAATGCGACCGGATTTTTTCCAGATCCCCACTCAGCTTGGGCTTGGAGTATTTGTCTGAGTTGAAGATACCGGCCCAGAAGCCCTCAAGCTCGAGCTCCATCAGCTCTCTCAGGGTTTCGTCATCAAATGCGTTATTTCCGATAAAGCTGATCTGGTGGATGGCGGAAAGCGGTCCTTCCTTGATATCGATGAGGATCTTCACCCGGTTCCGCGGCAGCTCTTCCACCTCGGCCTTGACGTAGGCGTTGTAGCGACCCTGGGCAATGTAGCTGCGAAGAATCTCCAGCTCGATCCGTTCCAGGGTACTGCGCTGGAACACTTCGCCTTCAGCAAGCCCGGAAGACTTCAGGCCATCCAGAAGGTCTTCACTTGGCAGGTTCTTGTTGCCCTCGATCTCTATTTCCGAGATGGCTGGCCGCTCCTCCAGCTTCACCAGCAGTATCGTGCCGGCATCCTGTTCCATCCTGGAGAGACGGATGTCCGTAAAAAACCCGGTGGCGAACAGAGAGCGCATGGCGCCACCCAGGTTCTTTTCAGTAACCTCATCCCCAATCGCAACAGGGAAAGCGCTGAACACACTACCGGCGGAAACCCTCTGCAACCCTTCAAGCCGGATATCGGCTATGCGCAAAACGTCCTGTGCCTGAACCTGCGCAATGGCCTGAAGCCCTGCAAACAGGCAGACAAAAAATACATTAACTCTGAACTTCATGAATCGTATACATCATCCTGAGGCGACTTTCCGGCTGCGTGATTGTTGTGATTATCAAAAGCACCGGATATTGCCATTAAAGACGGGCGAAATCATTGACGATAGCCAGCGCCATCACCCCGGCCAGCAGTACCATTCCGATTTTCAGTCCCAGAACCTGGCCTGCTTCTGAAATCGGCTTTCCTCGAATCCACTCTATGCTGTAATACAGCAGATGCCCGCCATCCAGAACCGGAATTGGCAGCAAATTCAGTACAGCCAGCATCACACTCAGCTGGGCCAGAAAAGTAAGGAAACTTTCGATACCATACTCTGCAGACGTACCCGCTGCTTTTGCGATGGTAATGGGTCCCCCAAGATTTTCAACTGAAATGAGGCCAACTAACATTTTTTTTAGACTGCTCAATATCATGCCCGTCATATCAGCAGTCTTGCCGAGCCCGCCCCAGAGCGCTTCGAGCGGTCCGTATTCCCGGACCCGCTGATGCGTTTCAGGCCACTCCGGTGAACTGACAGACACCCCGACAAAACCACGAACACCAGCCTCGGTCTCGCGTGACTCCGGAGTCAGTTCCACTTGCCGGATCTGCCCCTCACGTGACAGCTCGACCTGCAGTACCTGGCCAGGGGCTTCTGAAACCTGATCCACGAAGTCCCGCCAGAGCCGGATATCAACCGCATTGATCCGGGTAATGAGATCCCCCGACATTAATCCGGCACGTTCGGCGGGGCTGTCCGGCATTACCTCCAGCACCACCGGTCGAATGTCCGGGCGCCAGGGTTCAATGCCCAGAGCCCGCAAGGGGTTAGGTTCCACCGCATCCGATAGCCAGGACTCAACAGACAGATCAAAAACCTTCTGCTGCCCTCCGGTCAGGACAGTCAGTGAAAGCGAACCGGTGTCACCAATCCGCTCAACCAGCTGAAAATTGACGTCTGCCCAACCGCTTACCGTCTCACCGTCCACCGCCAGGATCTCCGAATCCACAGGCAAGCCGGCATCGGCAGCCACCGACCCCGGCTTCACGTCCCCTACTATGGGAATCACGGTGGTAACGCCGACAAACAGGAGGATGGCGTAGGCCGCTATGGCGAACAGAAAATTGGCGATAGGGCCCGCTGCCGCTATGGCCATGCGCTGCCCCACCGGCTTTTGGTCGAAAGCCTGCGCCTTAAGCGCTTCCGGCACCTCGGCTTCTCGCCCATCCAGCATCTTGACGTAACCACCCAGTGGCAGGATAGCGATGGCAAATTCAGTATCGTGACGGTCTTTCCAGATTTTCAGCGGCTTTCCAAAGCCCACAGAAAACCTCAGCACTTTGACACCACAGCGCCGGGCCACCCAGAAGTGACCGAACTCATGAATCGTTACCAGTACGCCCAGAGTAACGACCAGCGCCAAAACATTCTGGATCAGATCAGCCATCAGTTCGCTTCCACCCTGCCCGCAACCCGGGTCACCCACTGTCGGCACCAGGAGCGGGTTCTGCGATCTTCCTCCAGAATGGATTCAAGATCCTGGCCCCGGCCACAGGTTTCCACCTGTAAGGCTTCGCTGACCAGATCGGGAATCTGCATGAAACCGATCTGCTCCTGCAGAAACGCTTCTACCGCGATTTCATTGGCCGCATTCAACTGGGTCGGTTTCAGCCCGCCCTCCTCAAAGGCACTGGCCGCCAAACCCAGGCAGGGGAAACGGGCAAGGTCAGGCGCCGAGAAGTTCAGAGACCCCATGGAGAACAGGTCAAGAAAGGATACACCGGCATCCGTCCGTTCAGGCCAGGCCAGTGCGTTGGCAATTGGCGTACGCATGTCCGGACTTCCCAACTGGGCAATGATTGACCCATCCAGATACTCGACCATCGAGTGGATGATGGCTTCCGGATGAATATGCACATCAACCTGGTCCGTGGACACGCCAAACAGGTAGCAGGCTTCAATCAGCTCCAGCCCCTTGTTCATCAGAGTCGCCGAATCCACACTGATCTTCCGCCCCATTGACCACTTAGGGTGGCGACAGGCCTGTCCCGGTGTCACATTCTGCATATCAGCCAGGGAGTGCCCAAGGAAAGGCCCCCCGGATGCGGTCAGAAGGATTCTACGCATCCCACAGCGCTGATCGAGCGCTCCCATGTAAGCGTCCGCCTGAACCGCCGTTGGCAGGCACTGGAAGATGGCGTTATGTTCACTGTCGACTGGCAGAAGGGTGGCATGGTGCTGCTTCACGCTGTCGATGAACAGCTGCCCCGACATGACCAGCGCTTCCTTGTTCGCCAGCAGGATTCTTTTACCCGCCCTGGCAGCAGCCAGTGTGGGTAACAGCCCGGCGGCACCGACGATTGCGGCGACAACGGTATCCGCTTCCTGCATGGCTGCCACAGTGACCAGCGACTCCGCTCCGGACAGCACCTCAGACCCAACGCCTGACACCTTCAGACGCTGCGCCAGCTGCTCCCGGTACTCAGGCTGAGCTATGACGGCGACAGCAGGCCTGAACCGCTCGCACAGACTGGCGAGCGCCTCCCAATCACTGTTTGCCGAGAGTGCGAATACCTCATAGCGATCCGGGTTGGACGAAATCACATCCAGCGTACTTTGGCCGATAGATCCGGTAGCCCCCAGTATGGTCACTCGTTGCATCAGAGCGTCCCGAGGGCTTTTTCCGTCAGCCAGCCAGCCAGCAGCAGAGAGGCCGCAAACACAGGTGCAGCCGCCGTGATACTGTCGATCCGATCCATGATTCCACCATGGCCCGGCAAGATCTGGCTACTGTCTTTGAGCCCCACGCTGCGCTTGGCGAGGCTCTCGAACAGGTCACCCACAATGGAAACCATGGCAGTCAGTACGGTAATCAGGGTTAATCCCAGCCACTGAGGCACGCTCAGGTCTGAACTGACCGCTACAAACCATGGTAACAGGGCGACCAGGGCGAGCCCTCCCAGAGCACCTTCCACGGACTTGCCCGGGCTGACCTGTGGTGCCAGCTTTTTCTGCCCCCAGCGCCGACCACAGAAATAGGCGCCGATATCGGCGACCCAGACGATCACAAAGACATAAAGTATGACCCACTTGCTATTGAGGCCGGGAATCAGGGTCACTTCAGATATTCTCAGGAACTGCAGGGCATTCCAGGCGGCGATCAACAGGAAAAAGCCCGAAACCAGACGGATTGCCGGCATCTGCCACACTGGCTGACCGGCTGGCCAGCGATAAACCAGCCAGGTCGCCGCGAACCACCCGATGCAAACCAGGTAAAGCAGAAAGGCACTGCCTGGTGCACTGAGATACACCCCAAGCAACACCACGGCGGCAAAAATACAGCGATGCAGCTGCTCGTTGAGCCCACCCATACGGGCCCACTCCCAGGCGGCCACGGCAATGATCGCTCCGGTGAACAGGGCAAACCCGTTTTCTGAGGTTGCGAAGAGGCCTGCCAAAAAGATGGGCAGCATGATCAACGCGGTTATGACTCTCTGCTTTAGCATCTCAGCTCTCCTGGCATCCTCAACAAGTTCCTTTTTTCATTGCTTCGACCTGATCATCCGTCTGACCAAACCGCCGCTTCCGGCCCGCATAGCTTTCCAGCGCCGCTTTCATCTGCTCGTGTTTGAAATCCGGCCAATATTCATCAGCAAAATAAAACTCGCTATATGCCATCTGCCAGATCATGAAATTGCTGATGCGCTGCTCGCCAGCCGTACGAATACAAAGATCCGGAGGCGGCAACTCACTCAGCCCGATATAGGCCTGGATATGATCTTCCGTGATATCTG
>JAUIAZ010000128.1 GCA_030427465.1 Gammaproteobacteria bacterium
TGGCTGCGGTGTTGTTGCTGGCTGGCGGGCTCAAGGCCCTGCAAACAGCGTCTATAGCCGCTGCCTTGCCGGTGAGCGTAATCCTGTTAATGATGGCTTACGGTATTCTCAAATCCTTACATGAGGACCCCAGCGCGGTGCCGGACCCCTCAACTGATGCGGCGGTTCCCACGCCACCCAGCGTATAGCCGACAACAATCGGTTTCTCCGGAAGGCCATCGTGTGGGTGTCTTCAGCGGCTGCTGGAAACGCTTACGGGTTTCCCGGTCGATGACATCCAGGCTCCATCCGCGTTTTTTGTAGAGCGTTGCGGCTCTCGTGAATCTTGGGCCACCAACAACCGGTGTTCCCAGGGTGAAAATGTGCTTCACCGCGTCGGGTACTTCCCTCGCGGGTTTGGTTCAGTGAATCAAGACCCATTCCGTAAATTTGAAGATTATGCGTTCATATGTGAGAGAAAAATCCTTGGGTTTGAAGATGTGGAAATATACAGGTAAGCAACGTCCGGATTTTGCAATAGAGCCGGGACCTGACCAGGAATCGGTATGGGATTACCCCAGACCACCCAAGCTGGAGGAAGTACACCGGCTGGTCGAGGTACATGTGAATGAGCGTGAAATCGCCCGGTCCACGCGGGCGTTCCGTATTCTGGAGACAGCCAGCCCACCCACTTTTTACCTTCCTCCCGCTGATGTTGAATTGAGTCTGCTCGAGCGATGTGCTGAGCGCAGCTATTGTGAATGGAAAGGCGTAGCAACTTACTGGGTTCTTAAAACGGGGGCTGATCGATCGCGACCCATTGCCTGGTCTTACGAAACACCCAGCAAGGCGTTTGAAAGGGTGAAAGGTCACTTTTGCTTTTACCCCTCAAGAGTGAAAGCCCTGGTTGATGGAGAAAGGGTAAGGGCCCAATCCAGTGATTTTTATGGTGGTTGGGTGACGGACGAAATTGTTGGTCCGTTCAAGGGTGAACCGGGCACTTCTGGCTGGTAGCCGGACAATGGGCGGGCAAGCCGCTCAGGCGCTCTGCGGCTTGCCTTGCTGCAGCTCCTCGATCCACGCCTCTGCTTCTGCACGGGTATCAAAAACCCGGAAGTTCCTGCCGGCTCTTTCATAGATATCCTGAAAGACTGGCAGCATGATCCTGGCTCCCTCCGTATCCGGTTCAATGATCCAGGCGATGGCAAACGACACTTGTTTCTTCTCGGTGTTTTGCGATAGAAACTGCTCGAAACCTGCGAGGAAATCCGGGCTGGCAAGAAGGCTCTGGCGGATGCTAACGATGTTTGCGTAGGGTTCCCCCCAGGGGACTTTCCGGAAAAGGCTTTCCCATAAGGCACCGAAGGCAGCCAGCGATTCGCCATTGAAAGGTCCGGCGGCTTCCATCACCAGGATGTTGCCGTGTCGGCCCATCTCCAGCACGCCGTGAGGTTCGAACCGGCCCTGCGCGAACCGGGAGGTACTATGCCAGTCTTCAGTCATCTTGGTTTCCGAGGATCCAGTTTGTTTTTTTGTTGCGATCAACGGAGTCAGAAATCGCCCGATCTCTGAAATGCACTCAGTGAGATACTAGCATTTTTTGGCCCCATACGTAGCGGAGCTTTACGGATAAACTCGACGGGGACAGCAGGAATACTTGTTCGTTGATTTTCTGAGCAGTATCGGCCGGTGAATTGCTAAGCTGGTTAATTATTGCAGCAGCATCATGGAACAGGCTGACCTGTTGCAGGGGTATTTTCTGGCCAGACCAAAGACCGTTCTGGGAAAAACGATCTGGTCCTGCCAGAGCAGTGCCCTGGATATCATCCGGGCGGGTTGGGGCGTCTTCTTGGCGCGACCCGGGCTCTGGAACTGGATCTGATGACCCAACCCGACAGACTGACCCGGCATAACAGACACTATGCCCAGGTCACTGTCAGATTGAGTGACTGGAGTGGTTCAGCCAGTGCCCGCATCCGGGAAGGCGTAGGCGGCTGTATGCCGGACAGCCGGTACTGGTCGTCCATCAGCTGCCATTTATGGGCGCCCAGCTGATGGAAGGGAAGCAGTTCAATACGCTGGACATTGGTCATGGGTGACAGGAATTCCGCCAGTGCCTCAGCGTTTTCAGGCTGATCGGTGAGCCCGGGCACCACAACATAGCGGATCCATACCGCTTGACCGATCTCCGCCAGGTGGCGCGCAAACTTCAATGTCGGCGCGTTGCTCATTCCGGTCACCTTCTCATGTTGCACAGGGTCCATGTGCTTGATGTCCAGCAGGATCAGGTCGGTGTGTTCCAGCAGTTTTTCCAGGTACCCGTCGTAATGAGAGCCCGGCATATACCCGTTGGTATCCAGCGCGGTATGGATGCCCTCGTAATGCAGGCCGTGAAAAAACTCCCGCACAAATTCCCGCTGTAGCAGGGGTTCCCCGCCACTGACCGTCACACCCCCTCCGGTGGCTTTCATGAAGCCTTTGTAGGGCAGCATTTCCTCAATCAGTTCCGTGGCGCTGTAGAGCGTACCGCCGGCCATGTCCCACGTATCACGGTTCTGACAGTACAGGCAACGGAACATGCAGCCCTGCAGGAAAACTACGCTGCGGGTGCCGGGGCCGTCGACCGCACTGAAGGTGTCCAGCGAATGCACCCGGCCAAGCATGTGCCTGGCATCGAGGTGACAATAGCTGAGCGATTCATATGTGTTCATGGAAGGTCCGGCTGATCACATCCATCTGCTGCTCACGTGTCAGCTTGATGAAGTTCACCGCATAGCCTGACACCCGGATGGTCAGCTGCGGATACAGTTCCGGATGTTCCATGGCATCCATCAGGGTGTCACGGTTCAGCACGTTGATATTGACGTGATGGCCGGTCGCCTCAAAGTAGCCATCCAGCAGGCCGCTGAGGTTGTTGATACGCTCTTCGGGACGCTTGCCCAGAGAGTCCGGCACCAGGCTCATGGTGTAGGAAATGCCATCCTCGGCGTCGTTGTAGGGCAGGCGGGCCACACTCAGCATAGAGGCCAGAGCCCCCTTGCTGTCGCGTCCGTGCAGGGGGTTGGCACCGGGGGCGAAAGGTTCACCGGCCTTGCGCCCGTCCGGTGTGGTGCCGGTCTTGTTGCCGTAAACCACATTCGAGGTAATGGTCAGAACACTCTGGGTGGGAATGGCATTGCGGTAGGTCGGGTGCTTGCGCAGGTGGTTCATGAAATTCGTGACGACTTCAGCCGCCAGTGCATCGGCATGCTCGTCATTGTTTCCGAACTTCGGATAGTCCCCTTCCACTTCAAAATCCACCGCAATTCCCCGTTCATCACGGATCGGTCTGACCCGCGCCCAGCGGATGGCGCTAAGGGCATCGGCGACGATGGACAGACCGGCAATGCCACAGGCCATGGTACGTACAATGTCACGGTCATGCAGGGCCATTTCGATGGCCTCATAGGCATACTTGTCATGCATGTAGTGAATCACGTTCAAGGCATTCATGTAGGTGCGGCTGAGCCAGTCCACATAAAAGTCAAAACGTTCACGCACCTTGTCGTAATCCAGAATCTCGTCATCCAGGGGCGCCGACTCGGGTCCGACCTGCAGGCCACTGATTTCGTCCCGGCCGCCGTTGATGGCGTAAAGCAGTGTCTTGGCGAGGTTGGCGCGCGCGCCGAAAAACTGCATCTGCTTGCCCAGGCGCATGGCCGAAACACAGCAGGCAATGCCGTAGTCGTCCCCGAATCTGGGACGCATCAGATCATCGTTCTCATACTGGATGGAAGAGGTGTCGATACTCACCCGGGCACAGAAGGATTTGAATGCTTCCGGCAGGTCTTTCGACCACAGGACTGTGAGGTTGGGTTCCGGTGCGGGGCCCAGGTTGTAGAGCGTCTGCAGAAACCGGTAGGAGGTTTTGCTGACCAGTGGGCGACCGTCTTCACTCATGCCCCCGATGCACTCGGTGACCCAGGTCGGGTCGCCGGAAAACAGCTGATCGTACTCCGGTGTCCGTAGAAAGCGCACCATTCTGAGTTTGATGATCAGGTCGTCTACCAGCTCCTGGGCATGCGCTTCGCTGATACTTCCGTCTTCGATGTCTCTCTGGATATAGATGTCCAGGAAGGTGGAAACGCGACCCAGGCTCATGGCCGCTCCGTTCTGGGATTTGATCGCCGCGAGGTAGCCGAGGTAAGTCCACTGAACCGCCTCACGCGCTGTCCTGGCCGGCCGCGACAGGTCACAGTCGTAGCTGCGGCCCAGCTCAATCAGTTCCTGCAGGGACCGGATCTGCTCAGACAGTTCCTCGCGCAGACGGATATTGCTTTCGTTCATGTCCAGATGATCGAGCTCGCTCTTTTCGGCTTCCTTGGCTTCGATCAGGCGGTCGACCCCGTACAGGGCCACACGCCGGTAATCCCCGATGATTCTGCCGCGCCCATAGGCATCGGGCAGCCCGGTGATGATACCCGCCTGCCGGCACTTCAGCATGTCATGGTTATATACATCGAAGACTCCGTCATTGTGAGTCTTGCGGTGGCGCGTGAAGGTTTCGCGAACGCCTTCGTCAAGCTCCGTCTGATAGATGCGACAGGCATTTTCCACCAGGCGGATGCCACCATAGGGCATGATGGCCCGCTCCAGGGGTTTGTCTGTCTGCAGGCCGACAATCAGTTCCTTTTCACGGTCAATATAACCGGCGGCGTGGGCATTGATACCAGCGGCTTTACTCGCATCAATAGACAGCGGGCCCTTGCGTTCTGCTTCCTGCCACATCAGAGCCTTGACCTGTGCCCAGAGCTGTTCGGTGCGTTCGCTTGCCGTCTCAAGAAAATCCGGCACTTGCGCAAAGGGCTGCAGGTTGGCCTGAATAAAGTTGCGGACATCAATGTGATCCTGCCAGTGTCCGGCAGTAAAACCCTCCCAGGCACTGTCACTGAGGCTGGATGGTTTGGAATCGGCAATGACTGACATAAGCGTCCCCCGGAGTCTGATGGTTTGTTATCTTTCTAGTCTGACACCGATCATTCTGACATATCCAGCATGACAAAGGTGTGAACTCTCGTTTCCCAGTGAATGCCGCATTTTTTGTGTCAGATCACGACAGCGTGTTCTGGAAGCCGAGCTTGACTATGAGGCCGGACGCCAGCTCGCGGTCATACGCTATGAGGTCATCGAGAGTGAACTGGAACCGGCGAATGACGATTATATCCGTATCCCGATGATGAGTATTCGCTATCAGTTGCGTGCGCTCAGCGACCGTGAGACGGAGATTATCTGGGTACAGCATACGGCCCCCGGTGGGCTGGTCGGTCAGAGACTGGTGATAAGAGCCTGATGATCAGGCTCCCGGGAGCGCACGCTTGGGTCAGGGATTCAGCAGCGCACGCTCGATCTCATTCTGCAGCTTCAGCATGATGGCTTCGGCGGCATTGTGAAAGGCTTGCGCCAGGGCTTCCTTGTCGCTGCTGAGCAGGGGTTGTTGTTCGCTGAGGTTGAGATTGGCCAGAGGCTGGCTGCGGATACCTTCAACCAGGCGGGCGGATAAAGCCACCGTGACTGACTCCGGTGCGCTGCCATCCAGATTGACATACAGTCCGCGCAGGTCGGCGACCAGCATCAGGTCGGTACGGGGCCCGCCGCGCTGATGGGTCACATAGCTGAACAGACCGGATGACTCCAGATAAGACGTTACCTGCTTTTCCACCAGCAAGGGGGCAGATTCCACCCAGCGGATATTGCGGATGGGGGTCAGACGCTGGCCATCGCGGGCCATGATGTCATCGGTGCCCAGACCGGGCGCGACCGTGACGACCTGTACCGAGAGACTCGGTCGCTGCTCAATGGGGACTTCACCGGCCCGGGCTGAAATATGCGGGGCGGATGTGCCCTGTAACATGAACACATGTTCTGCTGTCTCCGTGGTGAGCAGGCTGGCGCAGCCGCTCAGCCCGAGGGTCAGGGCAATGGCACAGGCCAGGCGCGTCATTCGTCAAACTCCAGCCCCGTCTGGCGGGGTTTGTAGATCAGGCGGGAAGGGTTATTGCGCAATTCTTCGGTAAACTGTTCAGCCTTCTGGGCGGTCTGCAGAATCTGGTCGCGGATGATGAACATGCTCATGCGGCTGTCGGCAATGAAGTCACGAAAGACCTGGCTGTTATCTGTCATCTGCTGGGCAATCAGGCGAGAGGTCTGACGCAGCTCCACCGAAGTCTGCTCGAATTCTGGCAGGGTTTTGTCACGCATGCGCAGGGCAACCGCATCAAAGTTGGGTAAGACCGCCTGGAAGTCGGCATTGCTGCGTCGCATCTCGGCCAGCAGAACCTGCATCTCTTCGGCCGCTTTGTCGAACTCGCTGGCGGCTTCCGCCATGTTACTCAGCATCTGCCCGGTGGCTCCGATGTTTTCATCCGACAACAGCAGATTCATCCGGTTCAGCGCGGAACCGGTCTGGTCGGCAATGGCCGGGGCGGCTTTCGCCAGCTTGCCAATCACCGAGCCCTCACCCTGGATCAGGGTTTCCTCATTGAGGATATCGCCACTGCTGATGGAGCCTTCCGGTGTGTTCAGTTCGATGCTGCTCTGGCCGGTCAGACCAGAGGTACTGAGCTGGGCTGTGGTTGCCGCGGTCACCGGAGTTTCAGGCTGTACCGCGATTCTGACCAGTACGCCACCGGTGTCTGGCGGGGCCAGTGAAAGGCGGCTGACGCGGCCGACCGGAACCCCGAGATAGTAAACGTTGCTGCCGGTATTCAAACCGCTGACACTGCTGCGGAACTGGATGGTGTAGATTCGGCTGGCCGACTCATCCGTCACATTGGCCGACCAGATGGCAAACACGATGCCGCCGGCGATGGACAGTAGCAGCAGTACACCGACCAGCAGATAGCGGGCATCACGTTCCATCCGGGCTCCTTACTGGCTGCTGGCGCAGTTTGCCGCGCAGGCCGCCAAAGTATCGCTGTATCCAGGGGTGTGGATGCTGACGGATACACTCAGGTGTATCAGCGATCACCTGCTTGTCGACCAGCACGGCAATGCGGTCACAGGTGTTGAATAATGAGTCGAGATCGTGGGAAATCATGACCACCGTCAGTTCCAGATGATTTTTCAAGTATAGAATAAGTTCATCAAATTCTTCGGCGGCGATGGGGTCCAGCCCCGATGTCGGCTCGTCGAGAAAAATGATCGGCGGGTCAATGGCCAGTGCTCGTGCCAGCGCCGCGCGTTTAATCATGCCACCGGAAAGTTCCGAGGGAAACTTGTGGCAGGCCCCTTCGGGCAAGCCGACCATTTTCATTTTAAGCAGTGCCAATTCCTTCACAGTTTGCGCTGCGATGCGCGTGTGCTCGAGCAGGGGGGCACTGATGTTCTCCAGAACTGTCAGTCCGGAAAACAGGGCACCGCTCTGGAACAGCACGCCCCAGGTCGCCGGCCCGTGGGCACCGGAAGAGGTCAGTTCGTCACTCATGAAGATGATCTTCCCGGCGGTCGCTTTCTGAAGGCCGAGAATGCTTTTCAGAAGCACCGTCTTGCCGGTACCGGAGCCGCCGACAATTCCCAGAATCTCGCCGGGGTAGACATCCAGGTCAAGTCCGTCGTGAACCACCTGCTGGCCAAAGCGGTTGACCAGGCCGCGCACGCTGATGATGGGTTCCTGCCGGTCACTGCGTTTGTCTGTCAGACTGCAGGCGGGGCGGGAGAGTGGCAGGCCACTGACGTCATCGGGTCTGATCATGGCTTCGCCTCCTCATAAGCCCAACTCAGTTGTGACTACGGAGAACAGGGCGTCTATGGCGATCACGGCAAAGATGGATTGAACCACGGCCCGGGTGGTATTGCGACCAACGTCAGCCGCCGAATGTTCTACCAGGAAGCCCTGGCGGATGCCGATGACGGCGATCATGAAGGCAAACACCGGCGCCTTGGCCATGCCCACCAGAAAGTGAGTCAGGGTCACCACGCTTTCCAGCCGGTCCATGAACAGGCTGAAGGGGATATCGAGCGCGAATACCGCGACCACGCAGCCACCGGCCAGACCCACGAGATCAGCGATCAGGGTCAGGATGGGCAGGGTAATCACCAGTGCCAGGGTACGCGGTACCATCAGCGCATGCATCGGATTGATGCCGAGTGTCTGCATGGCCGCCACTTCCTGATTCAGCTGCATCACCCCGATTTCTGCGGCGAATGCACTGCCGCTGCGACCTGCGACCATGATCGCCGTCAGCAAGACCCCCATCTCCCTCAGCACCGAGATGGCCACAAGGTCGATGGTGAAAATTTCCGCTCCGAAGCGGCTCAGCTGCGTGGTTCCCTGATAGGCCAGGACAATACTGATCAGGAAGGCCAGCAGACTCACAATCGGGATGGCCTGAAAGCCGGTCTCGTCGATATGCCGCGCAATGGCGGGCAGGCGCAGCTTTCGCGGGTTCAGCACACAGTAGCCAAGAACGGTAAAGACCTGGCCCATGAAGCGGATAAAGTGAATGAAATCCTTGCAGCCCTGAACTCCCCGGCGCCCGGTTTCGACCAGGCGTTCAATCAGGCGGCTGCGCTGTTGCGGGGGTGGACAAAGTTCGGTCTGGCCTTCGGCAATCTGCGCCACAAACTCCGGATGTGCGGACTCCAGAGCAGACCAGTCCACCTCGGCGCCTTCCTGACGCAGCCGCTCGCAACAGCGATACAGCATCCAGGCCCCGGAGAGATCCAGCGCATGCAGATTCTCACCGGTGATGATGACACGGTACACATTGCGGCGGGTCTCCCGCCAGCGCACCAGCTCGGCATCTATCTCTGCCACGGCATCAATGATCCAGTTGTCACGCAGCCTGAGCTTCAGTGACTGGCCATCAGATTCGACAGAAAAAAACCGGTAAGCCTCAGCCATTACAGATCCGGTAACTGGCAGAGGGGAGAAAATAAAGGGTAGGCAGCACTTGGAAAACGAGTCCCTGTTTTTTTATTTGGGTGACAGTATAACCGTTGTCGGGCGGTTGGCGTCCAGAATCCCCCCGGATACAGATTCCCGCCTGTGCCCGCCAGCTAGTTTATTCTTTAAAAGAGAACGATCTGATTCAGTAAATCTAATTTACAATCCGTGCGGAGCTGCGGATAGTGTGGTCAGTTTTTGATCACGGAGT
>JAUIAZ010000129.1 GCA_030427465.1 Gammaproteobacteria bacterium
GGAGCCGCTTCCTGGATGTCTGGCCAGTCCTGCAGATCCTCGGCATAGGTGCGCTCGCAGGAAAGTGATTTGCGCACACGCTCTGTCTTGACCGGGCGATCATCTTCACCGCGGGCATAGCGATACAGGCGCGGGCCATAGCGGCCGAACAGGCGGACCAGTTCTGCTTCTGTCAGTGCCTGCAGGTCGCCGCAGGTATCCACCCCGAGTCTTGCCAGTTTTTCTGCAGTCACCTGCCCCACGCCATTGATCTTCTTGACCGGCAGGGTCTGCACGAAGCGGGACACGTTGCCAGGCGTGATCACGAAGAGGCCATCGGGCTTGTTCCAATCGCTGGCTACCTTGGCCAGGAATTTGTTGGGCGCAACCCCGGCGGAAACGGTTACACCCGTTTCCTGGCGAACCCGCAAACGGATGCTCTCGGCAATTCGTGTGGCACTGCCCTGAAGCTGTCGACAGGCGCTGACATCCAGATACGCTTCATCCAGGGAAACTGGCTCGATGACATCGGTGAAGTCCCGGAAGATGGTCTGGATCTGTCGCGAGACGGTCTTGTAAAGGTCAAAACGGGGTTTCACGATGTGCAGATCCGGGCACAGGCGCAGAGCTCGAGAGGCTGGCATGGCTGAATGCACCCCATAACGGCGTGCGGCGTAATTGCAGGTGGCGATCACGCCGCGCCCCTGAGGACTGCCACCCACAGCAAGCGGTAGATCAGCCCACTCGGGATGCTCGCGGATCTCGACGGAGGCATAGAATGCGTCGGCATCAATGTGGATGATTTTTCGGCTCATGGCACTCATAATGGGGGCCAATTCTATTTCCCACAACTCTCTGAAATCATGTCCCGTTTTCTTGATGTTCTGCGGCTGTCCATTCCGTTGATGGCATCGCAGTGTACGCAGTCAGTCATGTTACTGACTGATACCGTGCTGTTTGGTCTGCAAGGGCTGGAAGCATTGGCGGGCGGCGGGTTGGCTGCCACTCTGTTCCAGTTTTTCTTTATTGTGCTCAGTGGCCTGTTCATGACGGTAGCTTTCGAGGCGGCCATCCAGGTGGGCCGCGGACAGACCGAGGCGCTGGCCAGGCTGATACGGGCCTCTCTGTTGATCGCACTCGGCGTTTCAGCCGGGTTGGGGGTGTTACTGTGGTGGATGGCCGGGGCACTGGGTCAGTGGGTAGCTGAAGAGCCGCTGGTGATTGAAGCGGCCGCCACCTACCTGCGGGCGTCGGCTGCAATTCTTCTGCCTTCGCTGCTGTTTCTGGTCATTCGCGGGCTGGCTTCAGGCTATGGCATGACCGGGCCGATACTCCCGGTCAGTCTGATCATGGCGGCAGTCAACCTGCCACTGTCATGGGCGCTGATGGATGGCATCGGACCGCTGCCGGCGCTGGGGCTGAGTGGTATTGCCTGGGGAACCAGCCTGACCCTGACACTGGGAACCCTGCTTCTGCTGGCCCGGGTTATCCAGCATCCTGAGCTGAAGACCCTGCTCTGGCACTGTATCAGTGCCCGTGATCTGAAACCCGATTTTCGGCCTTTCTGGCGCCTGGGTACACCGATCGCCATTTCTCACGGCATGGAGGCCGGGGTCTTTACCGCCGCCACACTAATGGCGGCCTCTCTCGGAGCGGTCGCCCTGGCGACGCATAACATTGCGCTGCAGACGGCTACGCTGTCCTTCAATCTTTATATCGGCATTGCCCA
The DNA here is from genome assembly GCA_030427465.1 of Gammaproteobacteria bacterium. Lineage (GTDB taxonomy): Bacteria > Pseudomonadota > Gammaproteobacteria > Pseudomonadales > Oleiphilaceae > JADJWY01. Next base: position 1,709 of record JAUIAZ010000129.1, read on the forward strand.
GGGTCATGCCATCCGGGTAGGGCAAAGTTTCGGGGCAGGGAAGTTCAGGGAGTCACGCGCGTTTGCATTGACCGGTTCGATGATGGGCGTCATCGCAGCTGTGGTAGCAATTGCCTGTTTCCTGATGTTTCCCGAGCAACTGATTCGCCTCTTTACTTTGGGTGAGTCACAGTTAAATCCGGAGATCATTCAGGCGGGTGTGGGTATTCTGGTGATCGCTGCAGCCTTCCAGGCGGTAGATGGCGCTCAGGTCATTGCGATGGCTGCATTGCGCGCCATTCAGGAGGGGCTGGTTCCGACCCTGATTACGGTGGTAGGTTACTGGGTGGTCGCCTTTCCGCTGGCTTACTTGCTGATGCCGGTCTGGGGACTGAAGGGTATCTGGATCGGCCTGGGAATCGGGCTGGGCGTTACCGCACTGGCTTTACTGGCCCGATTCCACTGGCGTTTGCACCGGGAACTGACTTAATTCACCTGTTCTTTAGGCAGTAGCCGGGCCATGGTGTAAGCCTCAAAATCATCGCAACCGCCAATGTGGCTGTCATCCAGAAAAACCTGGGGCACCGTGTAAACGGGCTTGCCGGCTTTCTCTGAAAGCTCACCTTTGCTGACGCCTGCCTGAATCATGTCGATGTACTCATAGCTGAAATCATCCCGGGCATTCTTCAGATAGTCTGCGATCTGTCTGGCTTTGACGCAGAAGGGGCAGCCGGGTCTTCCGTAGATAACTGTATGCATGGGCTTCTCCTTTAAATTTCTGCACAGAGTAATGAGCGTTCACGTTTCTGTGAAATTGATTGTTTTTCAGGCGGTCATAGCCACAGACTATACCTGTCTCAGGGTAGGATCAGCTGAAAGCGTGCGCCGCCCAGCTGGCTGTCATTGCTGAGGCGGATTTCACCCTGTCGGGCTCCCTGCCTGTGCAAGGCTGCTACCACCCTGGCAAAGTAGAGCCCCAGGTGGGTACTCCCGCTTTGGAAATCGCTGCTGGCATGGTTTTGGTCGCCTGCTTCAAGCATGACCGGGGGGAATCCCTCGCCATCGTCTTCAAGCTGGATGCGGATGCCGGAACCATAGGTTTCGGCCCTCAAACAAACCCTTTGTCGGGAATAGCGAATGGCATTGGCGAGGATGTTTTCGAGAGTGCCGGTAATCAGATCGACATCGAAATAGGCCATAAGATCCGGGTCGCACTGCATTTCTCCGCGGATACCGCGAGCTTCCAAAAGGGGCTGGAAGCGGGCCTGGCACTCGCTCAGCAGATCGTGCACGGAGTGCTCGTCAATGCGCACGCCCATGAGTTCCTGGTCGATCTTATAAAGGGTCAGCAGTCGCACCAGGTCGTTATTGACCCGGGTGGCCTCATATTGCAGCAAGCCGACCTTGCCAGCCAGCTCCGGCTGGCGCTCGATGATTTCCCGGTTGATATCCTCCAGGCTGTTCAGCACCAGGTTAAGCGAGTTCTTCATGTCGTGAACGCTGCTGGCGAGAATGAGATTGAAGTCGGGTTTGTCTGATCCGGCCATTTTGACCCCTAAAGCCCAAGATCCTGATACCGCTTGCGGATCTGTTGATAACGCGCATATTGCCGGTGCCCCTCCGACAGGCCCTCAAGTCGGCTGAGGGTTTCCCGGGCCTGCTGCAGCAGGGCTTCGGGGCGCTCCACCTGGGCCATCTGTTTGGCGAGTGCCTGCAGGTAGTTGAGATTAAGGCCCGGCTGTTTCGGGGTGATAGCCAGCGCTTTTTCAAACTGCGCCAATGCTTCTGTCAGCTTTTCCTGCTCATATAGCGCGATACCTTCCCGGTTAAGCGTTCGGGCCTGTTGCCTCTGTATGGCGCTCACCGGTTCCTCCAGCAGTTCCTGCACCCGGGTCTGCAGGGTGGCGTTCCCGGGAAATCGCTCGGCAAAGTCGCGCAGCAGCGTGTTGGCTTCTTCAGTCGCCCCGATCGCAAAATGGGTCTCCGCCATTTCCAGCACCAGATCCAGGTCTTCCTCGCCGGTCTCGGTTTCGCTGAGCAGGCGCCGGGCCTGAGCAGCCGCATTCCGGCTGGCCTCTTCATGCTTCTGATAATGTCTTCCGCGGGCCTCAGCCAGACTGCCGCGCATCAGAACGCGGGCGTCGTCGTATTTGCGCTTCACTGGCTCCAGCGCCGTGATCGCATCCTGTGCGTAACGGGCCACATCCTTGGGTGCCGAGCTGGTTTCTGCCAGGTCATTCAGGGTGCGGGCATGATCGAGATAGAGTTCCGGGCTCTCATAGCAGCTTTTGTCACTGAGTTTGGTGCTGGCCTTGAAGGCCTTGGCAGCCACTTCCAGATCATTCAGCTGCCGGCTCAGGTGGGCCAGTTCCTGCTGGCGCAGAATAGCTCTGGGACTGATGTTGACAGCTTCCTGAATGGTTTCCTGGGCCTTTCTGGCCTGGCCGGTCTCGCGCTGACATTTGGCCAGCCAGTCGTAGGCACCGACCAGATGGGGTGACTGTTCAATCAGGGCGGAGAAAGTTGCTGCGGCCTCGCGGACGTTCCCTTCCAGATACAGTGCCTTGCCAAGCCCCATCTGGGCCCAGTCAAGCGGGCGCTGTTTGATGACATCCTCATAGACTTTCTTGGCATGGGCGTAATCACCGTTGAGAATGTACAGCGTCCCCAGTGTATTGAGCAGCCAGCTGCGGTTTTTCGGATCCACCTTGATCTGGGTGTTCACCAGGGAAATGCCACGCGCATAATCCTGCTGATCCATGGCGCGGTTGATTTCGTGAGTGGCAATTTTCTGGGAGAACAGTTTATCCAGTCTGGCTTGCAGAACTGACTGAGTGATCGGCTTGGTGATGTAACCGTCCGGTTGATATTCCAGTGCGCCCATCACCATGTCCCGGGATGCTTCGGCACTGACCATGATGAACAGGTCGGTATGCTTGATCAGCCCGCGATAGCGGAGTTCTTCCAGAACCTGCTGTCCGTTCTTGTGCTGATCGCCCATGTTGTAGTCACAGAAAACGATGTCGTAATGACGGCGCAGGCACAGCTCAATGGCTTCATCCCCGTTGCGGGCACTGTCGATCTGCTCGGCCCCCATCCGTCTCAACATCTGTTTCATTGAGACGAGAAAGTTGTCGAAGTCGTCGATGACAAGGAACGATTTCTGTTTGTAGGATCGGAAGAGCATCTCGGGCTCAGTTGTTTTCCTGAATGATTGAGATCATTTCACCCATCACCTGACGGGATTCCTGCTGGCGTCTGCGCAGATCACTGAGCTCGGATTCAAGGGTCTGTATCCGGGCGTTCAGTGCATCGCGTTCGCGTGAGCGTTCGGCTTCGGTGGCAATGACGCTGTCTCTGAGTGTGTCGATCTGATCCACTGTACTGCGCTGATCCAGCCATAGTGTCACAATCAGGATAAGTGCCGCTACCCAATACCAGCGATGGCGGTCGATTCTCTGGCGAAGCTGGTCTTCGGTGGTTTCCAGTTCCGGAATTTCGTAGAGCGGCTTCGGCCTTTCCTCTTCCGATTCTGGTCCGGCTGGTACCTCTGGAGCGACGGTTGAGGAAGCAGCGTTCGCAGGTGGCGCAGCAGGAGAGGGATTCAGTTGATCATTCGCGGGTTCAGGTATCTCATGCAGTTGGCGGGCGGTACTGAGTTCATCCTGCATGAAAGCCCGTTCCACCATCAGATAGAGCTGTTCACGATCAACCTGTTTGGTGATGACGCCGGCCGCACCGAGCGTCCGGGCCTCCTCCTGATACCTGGGGGCATTCTGTGAGGTGTACATGATCACGGGAATGTTGCGGGTGTCAGGGCTGGACTTGATCGCCCGCAGGGTCTGGAAGCCATCCATGCCTGGCATCAGATGATCCAGAAAGATCAGGTCCGGTTGTTCCTGGATCAGGCTTTTCAGTGCTTCCTCACCGGATTTTGCCTGCCGTGACTGGATCTCCATTGAGGTAAGCACCCTCGACAGCATGATCCGCGCGGTGGCGGAATCATCAACAATCAGGGCAATTTTCTGGGCAGCTTCCATGTCACATCCTGGCAAATATCGGCATTGAACAACTATAGCCAATACCGCAGGCTTTGCCTAAACAGAGGGGAGGGCAAGCCAGGCCAAGTGGTTGCTCAGTAAATGGTTTTACTCAACATGTTACTCAGATTACTTTCCAGTCCGTTGATGTCAACGGTTGTCACCGCGAAATAGTGTGTTCCGGGATTCAGTTCACTTAATAAAAGTTCCTGAGTGTCAGCCGGCAGGTCGTACGCTTCTTCCAGTGCGCCGTCTTCCGTAGAGTGGTAAACACGGTAACCCTGGATGTCTGAAATGATGAGCTGGCTGCCATCTTCACGGACCTCCGGCGCGGTCCAGGCCAGACGAGCCTCCTGGTCTACTTCGACGGTCAGTGTGGCTGGGTCAGAGGTCTCGCTCAGGCTGTCGTTGCTGACCTGCACGGTGTAATCGCCGGCGTCTGCCGTTGTCACCGGGTTCAGCGTCAGGGAAGAAAGTACGGCCCCTTCAATACGCTGACCATTGCGGAACCACTGGTAGTCCAGTGTGCCAGTGCCCTGGGCACTGACATTCAGCGTAACTGAGCTGCCGGCAACCGCCTGCTGATCGCTGGGTGGCAAACTGATTTCCAGGTTGGCAACGGCTACAGGCTGTGTATTGGCTGGCGCATCTCCTCCGGCTTCTGGTGTTGCGGTTTCGGCTTCCGGCGCGTCAGAGTGGCCGGCGTTGGGTGTGGTCGGGCCGGAAACACTTTGTTCGCCTTGACTGCTGTCAGATGGAGTGCTCTCAGTCGGGCTTTCCGGACGCAGAGTGGTTTCGGCCGGGCTGCTCTGGCCCTGTTCAACGACCACATTCTGGCTCTGGACTTCAGAGGACTCGACCGCTCTGGGTGAAGAGCCCCCCGCGCCCCCGCCGCAGCCCGCAAGGGCCAGGGGGGTGACGGAGAGCACGGAGGTCAGGATGGTTGCACGCAAACGCTTCTGGACGCGCAGCAGGCTGCGGATCTGGCGACTGCTGACCAGATTGCTTTCTACCAGAATTTCGCCCAACTGTTTATGAGAGGCTTTCTGCTCGGCAATGGCGTTCTGCAGTTGCTCTTCAGAAATCAGATGACGTTCGACCAGGAGGGTCCCCAGACGGGTACGGTCAGCTTGTGATTTGTCAGTCATATTCTGTCTCTCACGACCAGGTTTCGGTTAACTTATGCTCAGTAAAGCATAGCCTATAAGGTAACTATTGAGCACTTTTGTAACTGCGTTAAAAAGTGTTGAGTGTGTCACGCAGCAACTGACAGACGGTCGACTTTCCCGGGTTGACGAGGCCGGTAAAGGGTCCTTTCCAGGGCTTCTGAAGCAGGACTTTCCTCAACCAGACGGATCGGCTCGTCGCATCAAGGCGGGACCAGTCAAGCTGTTCCGCCGCCCACAGCGGAAGCAGATCTTCAACGGCGTGGTAGGGCAGGTTGCCATCGGCAAAAGCCTCCAGAAGCGCGGGTAAATCCTGTCGGCGCTTGGTCCGGCCCTGCAACACCAGCAGTTCCTGGAACAGGTCGTCCGGCAAGTCGCTGAGGTGGTGCAGGCAATCGAAGGGCAGGCGCTGACGCAGGCGATGTTGTGCCTCAGACCAGAGCGCACGTGCGCCAGGGGTGAGTGCGATGCCGCTGAGGATACTGTGGGTCCCGGCATAGCGATCCGGCCGTTGCCCGATGCGCAGCACTTCAAAATGGTTACGGTTCCAGAACTGGCCCAGGCCCGGACTCAGGGCATAGCTGGTGGTCACGGCATCTTGACGGTTTTGTGCCGCAGATAGCACGCAGGAAACCAGCTCGGAAGCAATGCCCTGACGGCGGTGCTCCGGATGCACCACAACCCGGACAATGCGAAGAATGTCCAGCGTCATGGTTTCGTGCAGGCCAACCTGCTGGGCGAGTGTCATCGCACTCAGGAGCCCGCGCGGGCGCCGCCGGGCGTCCCGGATGTCCTGCTGCAGTTCTTCATCACGGACAGCCGGCTCAAGGTTAGCCATCAATGCCCCGCACAGTTGTCCGTCTCTGACACAGACCCACAGGCGCACAGTCGGGCTGTCAAGTATCAGCCGGAGGTCGTCCGGCTCTGTCCGGTAGTGTGCGAGGCTGAGCAGACTGAACACTTGAGTCAGCATGTGTGCCTTTTTTAGCAGTTGCTGCGGGGAGATCTCATAAGTACCCGAGCTTGCGCTCAACCTCGCTGGTGCTGTCTCCTCCTGAAGCAGCAGGCTGTGGTTGAGAAACTGCTCCAGCGGGTCCTCATCAGACCAGCGCACGGGCGTTTCCAGGTGTGCCTGCCGGAGTTCCGGGCGCTGCGTTATCACACGCGGCAGAAAGCGGAGGCGAAAACCCTGACCGCTGCCTTCGTAGCCGTGCAGGGTAGTGGCCATTACAACCCGGGGAAAACGTAGCAGCAAGGCATCCAGTGTTGGACCCGGCAAGGCGGCGGCTTCATCGATCAGTAGCCAGGTCTGTTCCGGGTCAGTCTGCATCAGTTCCGGCGCAGCGCGAAACCGGATCAGCCCATCCGGCAAATCCAGGCGATGCAACCTTTCCTGGCGGCCTTCCGGCAAGAGGCTACCTGAAGCGGTGGCGGCGGCGCGGAACAGGATGGTCACAGCAGAGGGGTGGTGACTACACACCAGTACCTGACGGGTGTCGGCGCGCCGGATAAGCTGTCCGGCAAACTGCCCCAGCAGGGTACTCTTGCCCCGACCCCGGTCTGCGGTGACGAGAAGGCAGCAGCGGCTTTTCTCCGCCTCATGCAGCCAGTGCTTCAGGACGGATTGCTGCTCCAGCCGGGCCCGTTGCAGGCTGACTGCTGGTGGTGTTTCCGCCGCGCGGACGCTTGACAGAAGTTGGGACGCAGCGCCTTCCGCTGTCACCTGCAGAACCCCCGGCCGGGCCTCAAGCGCGCTCCGAAACCATTGAGTAAACAGATCCCTTGACTGCGCTGACTGATAAGGGTGAGTGAACAGTCGCTCGCATTCCGGGTCGGACCAGTCCCTGTCCTGCAGGGGGGGCATGAGCAGAACCATCAGCCCTCCCGCTCTGAGGCAACCGCTTAAAGCGCTCATCGCATTCAGCGGCAAACCGGAATAGCCATCGAAAACCAGCAGATCAAGCTCGGTACCCAGATACTCGCGATAGCGGCTGGCATTGACTGCCGGCGCTCTGGCTTTTGCTTCTGCCGGTGAGACAACCGGAGGCCGCAGATAGCGGCCATTACCGATCCAGAGGGTGGTTTGCGCAGAGGCCTTGCTGAAGATCGCTGGCAGAACAATGTTCTCTATGCCAACGCAGTCCTCGGATGAGCGGCTGTTTACCACACAGAGCGCACGAACGCCCCGATGTCTGCTGTCTTG
>JAUIAZ010000513.1 GCA_030427465.1 Gammaproteobacteria bacterium
CCCGTGGTCATCGATACCCGTTCAGCGCAGTGGTTCCCGGGGCTGGTAGAGGGGCTGCAGGTACTTCCCCTGCATGAGCATGGAACGGAGCATGTCGCACTGGTGAAATGGGCCCCAAACACCCGCTTTAACCCCCACCGCCATTGGGGCGGTGAAGAAATTCTGGTGCTCGAAGGGACCTTCCATGATGAACATGGCAGCTACCCCAAAGGCAGCTGGCTGCGCAGCCCTCACCACAGTCAGCACCAGCCTTGCACCCGCGAAGATGGCGCACTCATTCTCGTCAAGACGGGCCATTTACCCGAATCTTGACGCAGGTCTGCGACGACGCCTCTGAGCTGCCCTAAGCTCGCCCCTGTATAAGTATGCGGCCAACAATCGGTTGTTGCATGGCCGTCTGCCAGGGAATGAAGTATGAAAAGGATGATCATTTTGCTGAGTTTGTTGGCCCAGCTTGCGGGCACCAATGCGCATTCAGAAGAATGGGAGCAACAAGCCAGTGAACAGGGCATTACCGTAGAGGCCCGTTCACTGCCGGACTCGGATATCAAAGCGTTCAGAGCCTCTGTACGGGTCAAGGCCCATGTGGAAAGCGTGCTCGCCTTGATGGACGACCCAAACAGCTATCCGCACTGGATTCACGGCTGCTCACGCTCGGTATTTTTTGACCAGCCAGATCTGTTCCGACGCATGTCCTATCAGGTCAATGACATGCCCTTATGGGTAACCGACCGTGATCTGGCAATGGAGGTCACTGTCACACCCCAGGATACCGGCGCCTTTCGCATTGACTTGCGCAACAAACCGGAAGCTTACCCGGATAAGGGCCTTGTGCGATTGAACCGTCTGCGGGGCACTTATTACCTGAACCCGAACCCGGATGGCGGTACGGATATCCTCTGGCAGCAGCACGCAGAGCCTGGCGGCTACCTGCCTTCCTGGCTGGTGAACCAGTTACTGCACAACATCCCGATCAAGTCGCTCAGCGACCTGCGCAAACTGGTGGATGCCGAGGATTCCCCCTACCGCGATCGTCGCTTACTGCGCAATGAACTGGGGGAAGTTACAGGCTGGGCAAACTGAGTAACGAACCTCATAGGCAGCATATCCGGAACCTATTGTGATTTGATCTCAGCGGGCTAAAATAAGGAGCAAATCAGGGATCCCGACTCAAAGGGTCAGCAGCGCAAGACTCAGCACCCTGTGCCAACCCGCATCAGGTTGCACCCCCTCCGAAAAATTTCACGACAGGCGAATTGACTCATGAGTGAAGCCAGCGCAGTTGTTCAACTTTCGTCTGTTACCAAACGCTTCGAGCAGCAGGAGGTGCTGAGGGAATTCAGCCTCAGCATTCATGACGGTGAGTTCTTTACCATCCTCGGCCCGAGCGGCTGTGGCAAAACCACCATACTTCGCCTGATTGCCGGCTTTGAACACGCCGACAGCGGTCAGGTCATCATTGATGGCACCGATGTCAGTACCCTCGGGGCCGAGAAGCGTTCGGTCAATACGGTTTTCCAGAGTTATGCCCTTTTTCCGCATCTGACGGTTTTCGAAAACGTAGCCTTCGGCCTGCGCATGGCCCGCGTTGCGCGACCAGAGATAGAAAGCCGGGTGAAGGAAGCACTGGAAATGGTACAGCTGGGGGAATTCGCCCAGCGCCGCCCTGAGCAACTGAGTGGTGGCCAGCGACAGCGTGTCGCCATTGCCCGGGCCGTTGTGAATCGCCCCAAGGTGCTTCTGCTGGACGAATCCCTGAGCGCCCTGGATTACCAGTTGCGGCTGAAAATGCAGAGTGAACTGAAGCATCTCCAGAGGCAGCTTGGCATCA
>JAUIAZ010000130.1 GCA_030427465.1 Gammaproteobacteria bacterium
CCACTGGAAAGTTCGGTGTCGTTGCTCACTATTCAACTGGCCCGGTCGATATAGATCTGACAGACTCACCCAACGAGGCTTACGGGGCTGGTACTCAGCAGTTCGCCGCGGCAGTTTACGGGAATGGCCTGGGAACGGCGGTCAGCGCCAGTGACCCCGGGGCCATCCGCTACTTCTCCATGACTGGTGAGGCACCCTGGAACACCCGTTTCGGCCTGAACGCCTTTGCCGGAGAAAACCCGGCTGAACTTGCCGATGTCTTTCTTTTGCTGATGAGTTCCCTACACCCGATTCCGGGCGAACGAACGGAGCCCGAGTTCTTCTGGACCTGGCTGGGGGATACCGGGGCAGATCTGATCAACGGCGACGCCGTGGCTCGCGATGTGGGCTACACCAAGTCCTCTGATGCCTTCATACCGGTCGAAAGCACGCCGTTTGGCCAGCACATCGCGACCTTTCAGGGCTGGAACCATGTCGATGAGATGAATGCCTTGTTTGGGCTGGTCGGGCATGGCGCAGCGGACCCGATTGAAGTGTATCGCAGTCATGCCAATCGTTTACAGCTCGGTGGCCTGTGATGATCAAGGTCAGGCAGCAGGAGGTATCCGGCAAATGAAGATCAGACTGGGCGTTTTACTCGTGGCTGTCGGGAGTTTTACGCTGTGGTATGCAAGTGGCGGCGACACAGACGCCCCGGCTGTGATTCAGTCCGGTGCCGGGCAGAAAAGCGGGGCGACTGCGCATCCGACTCTGCCCGGCTCTTTGCCGGCAGCCACCGGGGAGCAGCAGCCGAGCCCGGCCAAGCCGGTTTCCCGGGCTGCCACCGGCCTTTCCAGGCCGCTATTTGGCAGCGCTGAGGCCTATGAACTGGCTTCTGTATATGGGCGCCTGCCCGACTATATGCGCGATGTCCAACTGGAGCACCTGCAAGTCAGTGCAGATGGCAGCCTGATCGTCGATGAAACCATCAAACGGGTCATCGAATACTTCCTGCTGGCCTCCCAGGCGGAAGGTCGCGAGCAGGCCATCGAAAGGCTGTTCGAGTTCATTGAACTGACATTACCGGAACTCGCCGCCAGTGAAGCCCTGAGCATAGCCAGCCGTTATCTGGAGTACAGGGACAATCTGGCGATACAGGAATTCCCTGTTTCCAGTGACCTGAGTGATCCGACGGTACTCAAGCAGATCAGGGAAAGCCTCGAAGCCAGGAGGGCTCTGCGGCGTGAGTACCTGGGGGAACCCGTCAGCGAGGCCCTGTTTGGCTACGAAGAGCGATATGAGTCGTATTCGCTTACCCGGGTTGAGGTCAATACCAATGACCAGTTGACGCCGAGCGAGAAGGAACTGGCACTAACCCGTGCCGAAAATGCATTGCCGCCGGAACTGGCGTCGCGGGTTCGCTATAACCGTGAGGAAAAAAAGTTGCAGCAGAGAGTCGGCGAACTGCAGGCTGAAGGGGGCAATGAGGCGGAAATATACGGTCTGCGTAAAGACTTTTATGGTGAAGCGGCAGCCGATCGTATGGCTTTTCTTGAGGATAACTCAGCAAGTTGGCAGTCGCGTGTCAGTCAGTTTTACCAGGTCCAGCAAGACATCCTGCAGGGTCCGGGTGATCAGCAGGAAAAGTACAGCCGGATCAGTGAGCTCAAACAGCAACTGTTCAGCCGCAAAGAGCAGATTAAGCTCGCGGTGCAGAGTATCCGCGGACAGGCTGGTTAAACGGCTACATCTCGCTTCGGATCAGCGCACCATTCACTCCAGGAGCCGGCATATAGCCGGCTGCCTTTCAGCCCCGCATGCTCCATCGCCAGCAAATTATGACAGGCGGTGACACCTGAGCCGCAATAGTGAACAACCTGATCCGGTCGCTGGCTACCCAGCAGGTGCAAGAACTCGACTTTGAGCTCATCAGCCGCCTTAAAAAGTCCATCGGCTTTCAGGTTCAGGCCAAAAAAACGGTTGCTGGCACCCGGAATGTGGCCAGCCACAGGGTCAAGGGTTTCATTCTGACCGGCAAAACGGTCCGCGCTTCTGGCATCCACCAGCAAATGCCTGGCTCGGAACTCGTGGTCTTCGAGTTGGTCTACATCTATGGCCAACTGACCGTCGCTCACCGGAAGCGAGCGGCTCTGAGGGTGAGGGGCGGTCTGATCCAGTCCCCCGCCTGCAGATTCCCAGGCCTGCAGCCCACCATCAAGCACAGATACCCGGGTGTGCCCCAGGCTGTTGAGCAGCCACCACAGCCGGGCAGCAAAGACCCCGCCGTTGTCGTCATAGGCAAACACCTGCGTTTCCGGCCCGACACCACAGACGCCCATCCGTTTTGCAAATGCTTGCGGATCAGGCAATGGATGCCGGCCGTTGCGCCCATTCTTTGCCCCACTGAGGTCTGCTTCCAGGTCCAGATGAATCGCACCCGGAATGTGCCCGCCCTCATACAGACGGCGCCCTGCCCCGGGATCCGCCAGACTGGACCGACAGTCGAAGATACAGTGCGTGCCATCCCCGTGGATGCGGCGTTGCGTCAACAGCTCCTCTGCTGTGATCAGAATCGGCCAGTTCTGCGGGTTACTATCGCTTTCAGGTTGCTTCTGTGTCATGCCCTCATGCTCTGCGTTTTGCCCGCTAAGATCAAGTGATGGCTCGAATGTCTCCTGCGATCTGGTAAGGTTAGGAAAATGATGGACAGGAAACCTTGATGAAATTTGAATGGAAGCCCGGCAGCAACTGCTGGAAAACGGAAACAGCCAGCAGGTTGTCCATCCTCATAGACGCCGAAGCCTATTTCAGGGCGGTGTTTGAAGCTCTGATCCAGGCCAGAAGCAGCGTATTCATTCTGGGCTGGGATATTCACAGTGAAGTGCACCTGGTAAGAGGAGAAACGGCTGAGGAAGTGGCGGAGAAATGGCCAACCCGGCTTGGCCCGTTGCTGAACGCCCTGGTAAAGCAACGGCCTGATCTGGATGTCTATCTGCTCAACTGGGATTTCGCCATGATCTATGCGCTTGAGCGGGAGTTTTTTCCTTCCTATAAACTGGATTGGAAGTCGCATGACCGGGTACATTTCTGTCTGGACGGCGAACATCCGACGGGCGCTTCCCAACACCAGAAAATCGTCGTGGTGGATGACGAAATCGCTTTTGTTGGTGGCATTGATCTCAGTAAGTGGCGCTGGGATACCCGCGAACACCGACCGGATCATGAACTGCGCCGCTCCCCGGAGGGTAAGCCCTACCCCCCGTTTCATGATGTCCAGATGCTGGTTGAAGGTCCTGCCGCCAGGGCGGTTTCCCGCCTGGCCCGAAACCGCTGGCAGATCGCCACCTGCAAGGCTCCGATCGAGAAAAACCCGCAACCGGCCGGCTCGCAGCCCTGGCCTGCTTCCGCGAGCGTCATGGCCACTGGAGTGACCGTTGCCATCGCCCGAACGCTACCTGCATTCCGGGATCAGGAGAGTATTCGTGAAGTCGAGCAGTTATACATTGACAGCATTGAAGCGGCCAGGCGTTTCATTTATCTGGAAAACCAGTATTTCAGTTCGGAAACGGTCGGCAAAGCCCTGGCCCGTCGCCTGGAAGAGGAAAACGGCCCGGAAGTCGTTCTCGTGATGCCCGAACGCACCGGCGGCTGGTTGGAGCAACACACGATGGATGTACTCCGCTCGCGCTTGATGTGCCTGCTGCAGGATGCAGACAAGCACGGGCGTTTACGGATCTACGGGGTGCGTCTGACCGAAAGTCCACCCTTATGGCTTATGGTTCACGCAAAAGTATGCGTCATTGATGACCGTTTTCTGCGCATCGGCTCAGCAAATCTCAGCAATCGTTCCATGGGACTGGATTCGGAATGCGATCTCGCACTTTATGTGCAGGATGAGCCAGAACAATCCGACTCCGAAACGCTTCCTGCCCGCTTCCGCCGGGACTTGCTCAGCGAGCACCTGGGCGTTTCGGAAGAGGCCCTTGTGGGTGCAGAACAAGACCATGATTCCCTGATAGAAGCCATCGAAAGTCTGCGCGAAGGTGTCCGGACCTTGGTGCCCCTGTCTCCCGACATTCCCGAAACGGTCGATCGCTTTGTCCCCGAAGCAGAGGTCATCGATCCGGAAAAACCACTGGAACCGGATGAATTTCTGGAACGCATTGTCCGGCCGGAAAAGGCCCGTAGCGTGCTGCAACGCTACGGACGGATATTCAGCTTGCTAGGGGGGATTCTCGCCCTGGCGCTGGCCTGGCGTTTTACCGGTCTGTCTGAGTGGCTTTCTGTGGATCGGGCTGAAGAATTGGCCAGCCGTATTCAGGATGCGCCCTTTACGCCTCTGCTGGTGATGCTGGCTTACGTAATCGGCGGCCTCACTGCCCTGCCAATCACCCTGATGATTGTCGCCACTGTCACGGTGTTCGGCACCTGGACAGGTATGGCCTATGCCCTGGCCGGAGCGGAACTTTCAGCTGTGGTGACCTATGGTGTTGGCCACCTGCTGGGCCGGGACAAAGTTGGCCGGATTGCCGGCAGTCGGATCAACCGCTTGATTCAGGCCCTGGCCAAAAGGGGTATCGTAACGGTCATGATGCTGCGGATTGTTCCGGTGGCCCCGTTCACTGTCATCAATGTGGCCGCCGGGGTATCCCCGATCCGCTTCCGGGACTTTGCCCTGGGCAGCTTCCTCGGCATCATACCCGGTGTACTTGGTATCGGACTCATGGCCGATCAGATACTGGCCAGCCTGAAAAACCCCGACCCCAGGACGCTTACCATCGCCGCAGTGGTAATAGCGGTTGTTATCGGGGCGCTGTATGGCTTGAGAGTCTGGGTAGAGAGGCGTCGTGGAAAATCTTCATGACCGTGCCAGCCTGAGAGTCCTGACCTATAACCTGCACCGCTTTGTCGGGGGCGACGGACGTTCGGACCCGGAAAGAGTGTTGCAAGTGATCGAGTCTGTTGAGGCAGACCTTGTCGCTCTGCAGGAAGTCGGATGGGATCAGTCAGAAAAGCGGGCCATATCCGCTTTCGAGTGGCTACAGACGCGTCTTGCCATGAAGGGTTGTTTTGCGGAAGCTTTTAGCGACGAGCGGGGTGCCTACGGTCATGCACTGTTTTGCCGGTCTCCGCTGACACAGACCAGGCTGATAGACCTCAGTGTGCCTGATCGTGAACCCCGGACAGCCATTGAGGCACACCTGACCTGGCACAAGCTACCCCTTCAGGTTATTGCGGTTCACCTCGGCCTAGGCAGCCGGGAAAGGCACCATCAGATGGGTAGAGTCTGGGACCGTCTGACGCACCACCGTGTGGACACGCAATTACTCATGGGAGACTTTAATGAATGGTACCCGTGGTCAGGCACCCTACGTCGTTTGCGTGCCGGCTTTGGTGAGCACCCAAGACACCCCACCTTCCCCGCCAGATGGCCGAGGCTTGCTCTGGACCGCATTTGGGTCAGAGGAGAGAACAGCCAGATCAACTTACAGACATTGCGGGACGCAGAAGCCCGCATCGCGTCTGATCACTTGCCGCTATGGGGGGAGCTGAACAGGCAGCCGCGTTAAAAACCGCTAAGCTTAAGCAGACTGAAGTTATTTGCACCAGGCCCTTTGCATGAGCATGTCGGAGCATGTTGCCGAGAACGGCAGCCCGCTGAAGCGTTTCCTGAACCGCGCCCTGTTTGATCTCAGCACGCCGCTGGGTCGGCGCGTCAACCTTTCCATTGTGGTGGTGATTCTTTGCAGCGCGGTCCTCTCGATGATCAGTACCATTGAGCAGATACCAACCCCCATTCGCGGCGGAATGCGTCTGGCCGAGTGGACCGTCACACTGATGTTTGCGGCCGAATACTTCACCCGGCTTGCCGTTGCCCGCCGCCCCTTCGCCTATCTATTCAGTTTTTACGGGCTGATTGACCTGTTGACCTGGCTACCCCTGCTGCTGTTGGGTGATGCCAATCTTGCCCTCCGTCTGCTGAGGGTATTGCGCCTTCTGAAACTGGTTCGCTACATGCGGGCGCTGAGACTCTTTCTGTCCTCGATGCACGATGCTCTGGATATCGTTCTCGTGGTCATCGGGGCCATCATCATCATTATCATGATTTCCGGAAATATGATTCACTACCTGGAACCAGAGCGTTTTTCCAACGCATTCGAGGGCAGTTGGTGGAGTCTGGTAACCATGACAACCGTGGGTTACGGAGACATGGTTCCAGCCACATTGGGAGGGAAGGTGACCGCCGCTTTACTGATGCTCGCCGGAATAACCATGTTCGCCTTGTTGACCGGCACCATCTCCGTGAAAGTGGCCAAGCTGCTTTCAGAGAACAGGCATTGCCAGAGCTGTCATGTACTGATATCCCAGGAGTACTACTTCTGCCCTCACTGCGGAGCGGAACAGACGGAAGACAAGGGCCTGCAATGCAGAGATTGCGGGCGTACGGTGGATGCCGATGACCATTTCTGCAAAGGCTGCGGGAGCAAGCTGTCGGAGCAGGCCGGCCTGTGAAGAGGCGGCACCGGCAACCGTGACCCGGCGCCGGGTTTATGTGAGAGTCTACCCGCTCAGTTTGTCTTTTTATGACGGGTAAACCAGCCCATCAAAGCCAGTCCGCTGGCCAGGAACCAAACGCTCGCGGGCAAGGGTACCGGCGCGACTGTACCTACCGAGAACGAGTTGAAGGTGATGGACTGCCCATCGCCAAGGATCGTTTCCACCGTGATACGGTCAACATCCGAGAAATTTACCGGGTTGATGTCATAATCAATGAAGTCACTGAACGGCAGAAAGTAGGTTCCGGCCACATTATAGCGGTTAAAGTCGAAGACGCTTCTCTGCTCCGAAGTCGTGGAGAGATATACCGCCATGGCGGGAAGCTCACTCTCTGGCCCGCTCACTGCTGCCACATCAATAATCAGACCGGAGTACGACGAAAAATCAGCATTCAGGTCCGCTGTCTGTCCGTAGCTCAGAAAGAGAGAGGATGAGCCGCCTGCACTGTCGTCCCGCAAGGTGGCCTGACCACTGGTGACAGCCAGTGTGCCAGTGCCGAAATTGAAAAAGCTGCGTGTTCCCCCAAGAATCCCGGGACCGGACAATTGTTCACCGGATGTGCCGGTCAGCGGCTGGGAAGCCGAAAAATCATCGCTGTACAGACCAGGGGTAACAACGCTGGCACCGGCCAGTGATGGGAGCAGAATGGCAACAGCCAGGAAAGATTTCAGCATCCGTGTCATGACATTTTCTTCCGTTGAATAAAGATCAGAGTCGAAGTTAAAACCAAACAGTCCCGGCACCTCAACCCGGTCGGCCGTTGACAGTCATGTGTGCCCGCCCGTCAGCAGCCAGACGAGACTGAATTTGCAGTGTTCCGCTCAGCCCAGGTCAGCAGAGAGGCCCTGTCCATGGGACGGGCAAAATAATAGCCCTGCATGGCACAGACACCCCGGTCAATCAGAAGCCGGGCCTGTTCGGCCGTCTCGACACCTTCGGCCACGACTCCGAACCCGAAGCTTTGAGACAGGGAAATGATCGCGTCGATGACAGCCATGCCCTTTGCTTCGATCTGATCGACAAAGCTGCGGTCAATTTTCAGCTCGTCCACCGGAAAGCTGTGCAAATAGGCCAGAGAAGAATAACCCGTGCCAAAGTCATCTATCGAAAAACGGAAGCCCTGCGCTCTGAGGTCATTCATTTTCGCTGTGATCAAGGCCACGTTTTCCATCAGCAGACTTTCAGTGATTTCCAGCTTGAACCACTCAGGGGATAGGCCCTGATCATTGACCGTATTGCGAAGGCTGCTGACCAGATCGCGGTCATTATCGAACTGAATCGCACTGATATTGACAGCCATAGTGAAACCTGGGTGTAGCAGCCCTTTGCCGGCTGCCTGATTAATGAAATCGCAGGCCTGTATCAGGACGGCTTCCTGTATCCGGTGAATGGCACCGGTTTGCTCAGCCACCGGAATAAATTTGTCCGGACCGATAATGCCTTCCTCCGGATGAACCCATCTGACCAGAGCTTCTGCCCCGATCAGCCCGCCTGTTTCATTTACCTGCGGCTGGAAATGGGTAACAAACTGATCTTTTTCAATGGCTGCTTCAATGTCGCGCTCGATTTTCAGCTGCAAATCCGCCAGGTGCTGCAGTTCCGGATCGAAAAAAGCGTAGCGGTTCCCCCCTTCCCGCTTTGCCTTGTACATGGCTGAGTCTGCATATTTGAGTATCTCGCTCTCTGTCATCTCTGAGCCATAGATAAGACAGATGCCGATACTTGCCCTCACCACATAGTAACCGCCTGCCAGATCAAAGCTCTGTGACAACGCATCGAGCAGTTTTCGGGCCAGATCTCGGGCGGCATATCTTGCCTGGCTGAGCGTGTCTTCCTCCGCATACTGCAGCACGACAAATTCGTCACCGCCGAAACGGGAAAGACTGACACCCGTGGTCATGGCAGCATTTATCACGCGTGCAATCTTGACCAATAGCTGGTCACCCACGCTGTGCCCCAAAGAATCATTGATGCGCTTGAAGTTGTCCAGGTCAATAAAAAGGAGGGCACTGTATGTCCCGTGTTCAGCGACCGCATCAATCACATTCTGCAGCTGGTTTTTGAACAGTTGCCGATTGGGCAGAGAAGTCAAGGGGTCGAAATAGGCCAGTTTTTCAATTCTATGCTCTGCCTGTCTCTTTTCAGTGATGTCCCGGGCGATCCAGAGAACATGCTTTTTGCCCGGCTCCTCGGGCAGGTAATGATAGAGCGGGCACACCCGCCCCTCAAACACGCGGATTTTATCGTTTACCCTGATGGTATATTCAATTAACTCCAGTTGCTGCCTTTCCAGAGCCCGTCGCATGACCCCCATCAGGCGGGGAGCCTCTGTCGGAGAGATGACACTGCCTATAGGCTTACCCTTGAAAAGCGTCACCTGACGACTCAGAACCTCATCGCCCCCACCATAGACATCAACACAGGTTCCGGTTTCATCCAGAATCAGCCCCAGATCTGGGATGACCTCGATGAAGGCCCGCAGTTTTTCGCTGGAAGTCTGTAGC
>JAUIAZ010000001.1 GCA_030427465.1 Gammaproteobacteria bacterium
CACTCTTGGGCGCCTGGAACAGAGCGTTGATCGCAGGGCTGTCATTGAAGCTCATCGGGTTTTGTGGGAGCGCTTTATCAAAGCCCACAAACGGCCACCACGCCGGATTGTCCTGGACTTTGATGCCACGGATATTGAGGTGCATGGCAACCAGGACGGTAAGTTTTTCCACGGCTATTACGATCACTATTGCTTCCTGCCTTTGTACGTTTTCTGCGGGAGACACTTGCTGGTCAGCTACCTGCGGCCGAGCAACATTGATGGTGCAAAACACAGTTGGGCGATTACCCGCTTACTGGTCAACTTCATCAGAAGCCATTGGCCCAGAACCCGGATTATCATCCGTGCAGACAGCGGCTTCTGCCGCATCAACATGCTGCAGTGGTGCGAGCGGAACCAGGTTGACTATGTCATCGGTATCGCTCGAAACAGCCGGCTGGTGGAGAAGGCAGAGAATGGTTTTGAGGTCGCTCGGGAGATTCATGCAATGACGGGTAAGAAGGTGTCTTTCTGCCTGCCTGAATCCTCCCGGCTTTGTCGGAGGCTAACTTTCTTGAGAGAATTAGCCTATGAACAAACGACCTGGATATTCACCCGAAGTACGGGAACGAGCAGTGCGACTGGTTTTGACCGGAGAGCACGAACATAAATCACGATGGGCGGCCATTCAATCAGTGGCGGCCAAGATCGGCTGTACGCCTGAAACCCTGAGATCCTGGGTTCTCAAAATGGAGGTGGACAGCGGCGCCAAGCCCGGCGTAACCAGCGATCAAGCAGCCCGAATGAAGGAGCTCGAGCGAGAGAATCGCGAGCTAAAGCGGGCCAATGAGATTCTGCGTAAGGCCGCTGCTTTTTTCGCCCAGGCGGAGTTCGACCGCAAATCGAAATAGTGGTTGAGTTTATCGATCGCGAGCGTGACGCCCATGGTGTCGAACCAATTTGCGAGATTCTGCAGGTTGCACCGTCCACGTATTACCGCCACAAAAGGCTTCAGGCCAACCCCGAAGAACGATGCACCAGAGTAAAAAGGGATGAAGCGCTGATTCCGGAAATTGAGCGCATATACCAGGAGAATTACAGCGTATATGGCGCCAGAAAAGTCTGGAAGCAGTTGCAGCGTGAGTCGATCACCGTGGCTCGATGTACAGTTGAGCGACTCATGAAAGTGCAAGGTCTTCAGGGTATTAAACGAGGGCGACGTTGCAAAACGACCATTGCTGATGATTTGGCAGCGAAGCCGCTCGACTTGGTCAACCGGCAGTTTGTAGCTGAAAAACCCAATCAGCTTTGGGTGGCAGACATAACCTACGTGGCAACCTGGTCCGGCTTTGTCTACATCGCTTTTGTCGTAGATGTGTTCTCGCGCTATATCGTTGGCTGGCGAGCGCTGAAGAGCCTGCAGACGGATATCGTGCTGGATGCTCTCGAGCAGGCGCTGTGGGCTCGCGGCAAACCCAAAGGCGTGACGCATCACAGTGATCGAGGCAGCCAATACCTGTCGATCCGATATACCGAGCGATTGGCAGAGGCCGGTTTCAAAGCTTCGGTTGGAAGTGTTGGTGATTCTTATGACAACGCACTGGCCGAAACCATCAACGGGTTGTACAAGGCAGAGGTTATTCACAAGGATGGTCCTTGGAGGAATCTGGATGATGTTGAACGAGCGACTCTGACCTGGGTGGACTGGTTCAACAACCGAAGGCTTCTTTCGTCGATAGGCGATATTCCGCCTGCTGAGTATGAACTGTTGTATTATCAAAGAGCGGAGTCTGCTGCGGCATGACTCAAATTAAATGACCTCCGATAAACCCGGGGGGATTCAGCCGCTGATCTACAAAGCCCACAGCTGGACCTGGGCACAGTATGTGGTGGGCAAAGTTGAAGTGACGGATAAGGGCGATAACCCCCGGTTTATCATCAGCACATTGACCGGTGAAGATCCTGAGAAACTGTACCGGGAAATCTACTGTGCTCGTGGCGACATGGAAAACCGGATCAAAGACCAGCAACTGGATTTGTTTGCAGATAGAACCTCCAGCTCCCGCTGGTGGACCAACCAGTGGAGGCTGCTGCTTTCAGGCTTTGCGTACTGCTTGTTCGAGGAACTGCGGCAGCTGCTGAAGAAAACCGAATTGGCCAAAGCATCCGTTAACACTTTGCGCCTGAGGCTGCTGAAGATCGGTGCCGTAGTGACCCGCAATACCCGACGCATCCGGTTCTTGATGAGCGAGGCATACCCTCACCAAGAACTGTTCAGACTGCTATACCGTCGCCTTAAAAAAACGTAAAAATTAAGCGGCCACCCAGAGCCAATAATCTGGGGTAAGGGGAAGTTGTGCCTGGAGCACCGCCATCTTCGTAAATCTGATCAATCTATAGCCGACTCAGTCCTGAGTGACGCCTTGAGAGCACTCGGCCCGAAGATTATGCTCTGAGACAGGGCTTCATGAGAAATCCGGGCTAGCTGATTAAAAAACGCCCAATAGTGGCAGGTGCTCAAAATGGGCACTCCGTAAAAACGAGCGAGGGGTTAGATCGCCTCCTGTGTCTAATCTTCCACATTGATGATGGTTTCCTGAGTGCCAACATGATTCGCCGGCGATTCGTCACAATCACGATATCGCATAGTTGAGCAGCAGCATTCATGCGAGACAAGCCAGTCCAGAATGTTGCAATCATTGTAGTGTTCAGTACTTGGGCTCTCTATAGCATAGTGCGCTTTCTGAAACAGTTGTATAAACAAATCGTTTATCTGGATACGTTGGCCTTCATACTCAATCATTGTTATAGCATAATTAATCTGATGCGCTCCAGCTCTGATTCGGCCTGTCAGTATGCTGGCTGATACTCTATTTTCATGCTGTTTTGTCCGTGAAATCTACAGCTACTACATTGCCGAATCGTTGACGCTGAAAAGGTTTTGAAGTGCTGGTTTCAATAGTGCCGCCCCAGTTAGCGTCATATGCCCTGCGTCAAAATAAAATAGATTTCCATTTTTATCTTTTGTCTTACATTTCGGTGAGCAGAATATATTGCTTGTATTAATTACACGAACATTTGTCGTTGCGGCGAGATTAGAAATGAGTTCCTCATTGTATTTGTTGTATTGCTCTATTGTTTGAGATGGTATTTTGGATGCGCCAATGGACTCTAAGTAAGCTTGTTTGGGTATATGTACCTGATAAACTGGAACAGGCATGATAAAGCTGACGGTTATCCCTGCGTCCTCACTTAACTTAGATAATTGAAAGATCGTATCCACTTGGATGCTTTTAGGGGCGTAGTGCAGAACGATTTGTTTGCTATTAGTAAGTTTTGCCTCCTGAATGACGTGCTCTGGCTTTATGCTGCTGTTATCCATGAGCGGGTTGTTGGAGACATAAAAATAGGTTTGATATCCATTTTCTCTGGCTACTTCGTCAAAGGTCGTTTTGATTGCGTCTGCATGAGAGTTTCCAACGAGTAAAATGGAATCCAATGTGTCATTCGTTTTCCCCAATGGACAAACTTGCTTCGTTGGTTGAATTGCCCTAAAGATTTTTCCGCATCTATATGGCGCTCTATCTTCCCAAGCAAAGAAAATCTTCTTTTGTTCAGGCGAGAAACGATTATCTTGGATTAAATTGCTGATAGAAATTACACATACTATTGAACCTGTTCCAGCTAGAAGGATCGTGCGGGGGGGCGGCCATTTCTTCCTCTCTATGTATTGGTAGCTAAGATATGAAAATATGCATACGATTAAAAAAAAAGTGACAGACGTTAACCATGAATTAGTCGCGAGGATGGTTCCATTAAAAGGTTCGTAATTACCAAGTATGATAACCGGAAAGTGTACAAGGTAAATTGAGTATGAATATGTGCCAATTTTCTCAAGAGCTTTGCCAGCTTTGGAAGCTATCAAACTCTCCGGCAAACCTACACTCAAGGCGAGAGCGGTGGTCAGAACTATTGCTAAAGCAAACAAGCCTGGATGCCCTATCAAAATTGACAAGGCTCGTCCGTCAACCGGGATGAGCGGTATGGCGAACAGTATTAAGAAACATATCCAACCTAGTTTTTCTCTATTCTGTATTCGAGAGAACTGTAATGAGATGTTTGCTACCCAATAACCAAATAGAAATTCCCATACTCTAAGCGGCATCATGAAAAATGAAGTTTTTGGCGAGATGGTTAACGCGGCCAAACAAAGAATCAGACTGCCGACTAAACAAAGGGTGAATAATATCTTTCTCTTACGAAAAATAAGAGCGACGAGCGGTACGAACAAATAAAACTGGATCTCTACGCCTAGCGACCATAAATGCAGTAGTGGGTTAAACTCTGCTTTACTAAAATAGGAATTTTGCAACCAAAAGCCGATGTTCGAGCTAAAAAACAAAGCAAAAATGCCTTGATCTCTAACTTGATTGAAATCACTGGGTACTGTCAGAACGGATGCTGCTGCAAGAGTAAGAACAATAGTGGCGTAGTACGCAGGTAGAAGGCGTTTCGCTCGCCGAGCGAAAAACTGACTCGCCTCGCCTTTAATGTAAAGCTTTGCCATCAGATAGCCGCTGATCACAAAAAATACATCAACGCCGAGAAATCCGCTTTGGAATGTAGCAATTCCAAAATGAAAAAGCACGACCATTAGAACTGCGATGCCGCGCAGGATTTGTATATCAGCTCTGTACTTCAAGAGATCACTTCCTTGTTTTTTGTCAACACTCTAAGTGGTGAGGTTGACTAAGGCAATCTTATAGCTAGAAGGGATGATTACTGTTTCATAACTTTTGAGTTGGTGTCAAACTTATTCTGTTTTGTCCGTGAAATCTGAATATATATTCTCGAGCACCCCCCTTAACGAAAAACACGACTCAGCCATAATCTCACTAGTGATCGTCGGATGAACTAAGAATGTGAGACTGGTTTCGCCCAACTCACGAGCTACGGGCAGATAGATTTCAGGCCTTGAGGGGTGATTGTCGAACGCCTTTTCCAAGTATACTTCGGAGCATGAACCTTGCATGCACGGTATACCAGCTTCATTGATTCGTTGAATCAAGGTGTCCCGATCTATCTCGTCCGGAAGCTTCTCTGGAATAACGAATGCATAGAATTTGTAGTTGGCATGTTGCACATCCTGCGGAACAACCGGAACCCTTATAAAATCGAAACGCCTCAAGACAGAAGTCAAGGCTTCTGCGTTCCTGCATCTCTGTGCATGCCATTCGGGCATTCGACGCAATTGTATGCGTCCGATTGCAGACTGCATTTCTGTCAAGCGCCAATTGGTTCCAAAAGATTCATGCAACCAGCGAAATCCAGGCGAATGCTCCCGGTTATAAACAGCGTCATAGCTTTTACCGTGATCCTTAAAAGACCACATCTTCTCCCAAAGCGCTTGATCGTTGGTGGTAACCATTCCGCCTTCCCCACCTGTGGTCATGATCTTGTCCTGGCAAAAGGACCAGGCACCAATATGCCCGATACTTCCCACAGAGCGCCCCTTATATCGCCCGCCATGAGCCTGCGCGCAATCCTCGATGATCTTCAAATCAAACTCTTTCGCTAGCTCCAGAAAGCCATCCATATCGCAAGGCCATCCTGCCAAGTGCACACAAACAATGGCTTTCGTTCGCGGGCTAATGACTCTTCGAACCGTCTCTGGGGTAATGTTCTGGGAATCCCTGTCCACCTCAGCAAAAACAGGAATCGCCCCCGCATTCACGATTGAACTAATGGAAGCGATAAAGGTGCGAGGCGTGACTATCACTTCATCACCCTCGCCGATACCCAAAGCATAAAAGGCTAAATCCAATGCCACCGTGCCGTTTGCCACTGCAATGGCATATTCGGTTTCTGCGAACGTCGCAAATTCTTTCTCGAATTGCCGTCCTTCAGCGCCAGTCCAATAATTCACTTTGTTCGATAAGAGTATTTGAGAGACCTTATCGGCTTCTTCTTGGGTAAAGGAAGGCCAGTTTGCTAAAGACGGGTGTAATAGATTATTCACTTCTTCGACACTTCTTTGTTTGAACAGTGAGCCAGTTGAGAGCCCAGTCGTTGCTCACTTTTAAAGGCGCTGGATCGGTTTAGCCGGCACACCAATATAAACCCCTGCCTGATCCAGGTCCGAAACTACTGCGGCACCAACTCCGACCACCACATTTGCACCTATGCGTACCACTTGCTTCGTTGAAACGCCCGTTCCGAGCCAGGAAAAATCTCCTACAGATACTGCACCAGCCAAATGTACTCCGGGGGACAAATGAACAGACTTGCCCAGTACACAATCATGATCTACTGAAGCAGATGTATTAATCACGCAACATTCTGAAATTACCGCACCAACACCAAGCACCGCTCCAGAACAAATCAGAGAGCCTTTAGCTACCTGGCTATGACGAGAAACAAAGGCACTGCTATGAACAATATTAACGGGATTAAACCCTTGCTCTTCAAACGCTTTAAAAACCCTATAGCGGGTTAGGTTATCTCCAATCGCGATGAAGTAATCACTGGCTGCTGGAGCTACTTCATCAAGCGATCCGCCAACAACCGGCCACACACCACAGCGCTCTAGCTCTGGATACTTTTGGTCAATAAAAACAATCTCACTCCAGCGCCCGGTACTTTCAGCCGCCTCGGCTGCCACCTTGCCATGACCGCCCGCGCCGACGACATACAAGCAACTCACTGCGCGGAGCCTCTAAATTTCTCCATCGTAGCTTGCCCTTCTTGTGAGATGCCGTCCCTCTTAAAAACTTTAAGAAAGGTCAACAGTAGAATTTTGACATCCAACCATAGACTTTGATGGTCGACATACCAAATATCCAGTTTGAACTTTTCTTCCCAAGAGATGGCATTGCGTCCATTCACCTGCGCCCACCCGGTCACGCCTGGTCGTACCTGATGACGCCGTGCTTGTTCATCATTATAAAGCGGCAAGTATTCCATCAACAGCGGACGAGGACCAACCAGGCTCATATCGCCTTTTAACACATTCCAAATCTCTGGCAATTCATCCAAACTCGTTGCCCTGAGTAGCTGTCCAAATCTCGTTAAACGTTCTTCGTCGGGCAATGGCTTACCGTTTATATCCATGGCATCGCGCATGGTTCGAAACTTCACCATCTCAAAAGGCTTTCCGTTTACACCAGGGCGAATTTGGCGAAACAAGATGGGGCTGCCCAAGTTATGACGCACGAGAAGAGAGACAACAACACCCAAAGGCAGAAGTATCGGCAATGCAAGCAGGACTAACACCAAATCAATGCTGCGCTTCACCATGCTCACCAAAAGTCTTGGACAAATTTTTATACTCTTTCGTTGCGCCTAATACCCAATCAAGCCAAGCATCCGCCAATTTATTTCTATCAAACTCACGCTCAGCGAGCGAGCGAGCATTTTCACCCATGCTCACCAGAGTAGACTGGTTATCTCGCGCAGTTATCAACGCGTTTGCAAACGCCTCAGGATCTTCTGGTGGAACCGCATAACCACAATGATTTTCAGTCACCAAATTTGCCACCCAGCCGGGGTAATTATTCAGCACAGGCAAACCCGCTGCCAAGTAGTCAAAAAACTTATTCGGCGATGTGCCATAATAAAAAGGTTTCACATTTGCAAGCAGCTGCATACCGATATCCGCTGAAGCCATCAAGGCCGCCAACTTTTGTTTATTGACCGGTTCATGAAAAACAACATTGTCAAGCGCTCTCTCCTTAGCTAAACGTTGCAGCTCTGGCTTCAGTTGCCCCTGACCAACAAGCACCAACTTTATCCCGTCTTCTTTCTTTGCCTTAAGATGCGCTGCGGCATCCAAAACAGCATTCAACCCGTTGGCCATTCCATGTGTGCCTGTGAAAACTGCCATCAACTCATGCTCCGAAACACCTTCAGGTCTCCAAGGTTTCACCGATTCAAACTGATCACCCTTTGACCCAAAAATATCTAAATCACAACCATTAGGAATCAATAAGATCTTTTCTTCACTAACACCTCGACGCTGAATACCTTCAACGATGCCTGGTGACAGACCAATGCAACGAGTTGCAGAACGGTAAGACAACCATTCCAGCATAGACATTAACCACAACACTACTGGGTTAGATATCACGCCCATGGCTTTTGGCAATTCGGGCCATAGGTCTCGCACTTCGAACACAAAGGGTTTTCGGCGTAACCAGCGAGCAAATATTCCGGGAATTCCCGCAGTAAGCGGTGTAGTTGTCGCAAAAACAACATCGTAGTTGAGCGTTAAAGCAATTCGAATACTCTTCAGCGCAAAAAGCAAGAAGGTTAGGGCTCGTTTAAAAAAACCATCCGCATTCGAATAGGCAAGGTCAAATTCGATAATATTAATGCCATCAACCTTTCCCGTTCTTCTGCCTTTTGAAAAGACACTTTCCAAGCCCGTTTGCCCAACACCGTAACTACCACAAACCATCGTCACAGAGTGCCCTGCATTCACGAGGGCTCGCGCCATTTGATAGGATCGAATTCCAGCAGCGCCTTTTGGCGTCGAGAAGTGCTGATGAAAATAAAGTACGTGCATTAGTGTAATGTAATTTCCGTTGTTATAACTAAAGGCGCACTATTGGAGATCGGCGCAAATTCGACTTCTAAAACAGGCAAGGCATTCTTTTGCATGTAATAACGTGACTCCCAGCCTTCAACTAATTCCAAACGCCTGCTTTCCTGATTTGCGTCAATCTGGATGCTAGCCAGATCACTATAAGCTTCATTACTCTTAACCACCCAATTGCCTGGTGCCAAACGCCAACGCATTACCGCGCAACGCTCGTATCCCCAGCAACGGTCAACTATTTGAATAACGTTGCCTTGCAAGCTCACCGCTCTATGATGCGTTGCACCCAACCAATCAACGTACTGCGCCTCAGCAGATTGCTCAGTGCAGCCATCTTTGGTAATAGTGGATGCTGCACGTACCTGAGCAGCCTGCAACCATTCACCATACAAAAAACGGCTTAGCTTCGGCATGGCGTCACGCCTATCAAACTCGATGGTATTGTGCCCTGCCATTCCATGGAAATAGGCTAGCTGTTTCGCTTCGGCATTGTAAGAGTAAGAGCCTGCATCTCTCAAAACATTAATTCCACGCACCCACACATCAAGGTGCATAGGGTCAGACTGGCTGGGCCGAAACCTAAAACGAGGGTAGGAGAAAAGCACCTTAGTTTCGGCTGATTTTAGCAGCACATAACCACCTGCTGAGAGATGGACCAACTGTTTGGAATCATCTGCCGCTACTTTATTCGGTTTAGCACCATCTCTCAGTTGCATTCTCTCTCGTTCAAGCCCCAACCAACGAATATGCGCTCTGGAGTTTTCATCATCAAAAACAGAGCATCGCTGAAATAGAATCGCTGCCAATTCAATGCTTGGTCTGAAGTCCCGATAGCCGGCTTCACTTAGCGGCAACAGGTGCGCGCCATCATTAGCTCCGAGGTTAGGAGCATCACCGCTCTCAGGGTCGACCATTACAACCAGCCATTGCGTCGCCAGAGCCAAACGTTCAAGTGCACTTTTAGAGAAGACCTTGCTACCCCGATGACGCGCCCACACCTCACAGAGACTCATCGTCTCGAGCATTAACCGATGATAGGTGCAAGAATACTGGCTAAAGCTCCCATCTTTTAAAATGAGTCTGTTCGCTCTCTCGTTCAGATACTTAGCCCCGACACGAGCATAAGAGTCACCCACACGAACATTGTTGATAGCAAGAAACTCTCCTCCGACATAGAGCGCTGCCGCTTCTGATGTTCCATGATTATTATCTTGCCCTAATGCATACATGAGCGTGGGTCGAATGCGCTTCAAATGCGCTTCGATTAACGAGAGCAAAGCAGGTTCAGGCTTGTGTGTTTGCTTGAGTAGCATCGCGGCCAACACCAAATGCAGGACCCGAATCGATGCTTCCTGACCACACTTCCAGTTCGGGCCGTAATAAGGAGGGTTGCGTTTAGACCAATCCAAGAGCCATGCATTTAACTTACAGAGACTTGGCGAAACGGCTTCTTCTGACGTATCTGCATTTGAGCTAGTACCCGCCCTGGCGGCAACACTTGAAGACTCTATAATCGCTTGCTGTGCAAATGCCAACACCCAGTCAAAGCGCGAAAGCTCCCAGATATTCTTAATATCACGCCCCGACTCACTAAAGTCAGGGATTTGCCACCAAGGTAGCTCCCTTTGCTCCACTCTCGACTTCAAAAATGGGTCAAGGAACCAATCAGGAGTTTCACCGCGATCAATAGATACGTGCGCCCAACCATAGTAACTCAGCCCCTGCCGCCAATTTGGATTTGACTTTGGTTCCGCCACCCCATCGCCATACAAACCTTGTGCATTCAGTACTTGCTTTACAGCACCGGAATCGAACTTGCCAAAGCATGGCTCGACACTTAGCTCTGCCTTCAAACGTTTCACTGGGTTAAACCCGAACTGGATACCTAAGCGATAGAGTAAAACCCGAGCAATGCTCCTTGCGCCCAAACGCAGTACCACTTTTGCTAGCTGCCCTACCCGCATCAATAGCTCAACCTTCGAGGCTGCGAATCTGCTCCGCAGCGTCTAGGGTCGCACGCGCAACTTCGATAATCTCATCATACGATATTGGCGACTCCGCACCGTTCTCAAGTGCTTCCATAAAGGCGGCTGCGCACTGGGCTTGCCCTTTCTCCTGCTTCCAGGTGCGCATCTTTTTGAAACCCGGCCAGCCAAAACCTGTTAGCTTGCGGAAGTTATCCAACTGTAACACTCGCCCTGCCGTAAATACTTCAATGCGCTCTTTAGGAAAGGATGAATGGCCATTCGCGAGATAGTGAATGACGCCAATAGAGCCATCCTCAAAGGCAAGGGTAATCACCGCTTTGTCTTCCGTAACGTCGATACCCTTTGCACGCCCCATTGCTTGGGCGCTCACTGAGGTGATGTTCGAACCCGACAAAAAGCGCATTAAATCTATAAAGTGACAGGCTTCGCCGATAATCCGTCCTCCACCAACGTTCGCATCCTGCGTCCAATGATCCGCAGGAATGGCACCTGCATTCATCGTCATCACGAACGATTTTGGTTCCGCGACAGGCTCAAGTAATGCCTTCATTTTTTTAACATGCGGTGAAAAACGGCGATTGAAACCGAGCATCAAGCGCGGGGCTGTATCGCGTTTTATCGCTGCATCATAAGCTGCTTCGACCAGATTGAGTTGCTCTCTATTTATCGCCAAAGGCTTTTCAACGAATACATTTTTGCCTTGCTCCAGGCACTCAGCAACCAAGTCCGCGTGCGAATTATGGCGCGTGGCAATGACGATCGTATCGTTGTCTGCACTCTTGATCAGTGCTTGCGAATCCGTCGTCGCGTTGGCAAAACCATTTTTCTTGCCGTGCACGACACTACTAACACCTCCTGCTGATGCCATGGCCACCAAATTTGCATTGGCTTGTTTAAACGCAGGCACCAAAACGCGCGATGCATAATTTCCCGCACCCAGAAAGGCGACGCGAGGCCCCGGGTTAACCTTGAAGGAAGGCGAGTTAGGCGCTAGCTCAACCGTTGAAACGTGGCGCTCGTTAATGTCACTGTTGTATTCCAACAGTATCCCCAGCGCAGGCTGCTCGGAGGTTAACAGTTCGTACGCAGCTTCTGCTTGTTCAAACTCAAAGCGATGGCTTATTAAAGGTTTTACGTCAATTCTTCCTCGCGCCATCATGTCGAGAATCGCTTCAAAATTACGCTGCTCCGTCCAACGTACAAAGCCTAGCGGATAGTCATTGCCCAGCTCTTCATAAGTCGGGTCGTAACGACCTGGGCCATAAGAGCAAGAAACCTGAAAGCTCAATTCCTTCTCATAAAATTCCGCGCGATTGAGTTCAAGTCCAACGACGCCAACGAGTACAATACGCCCTCGCTTACGCGACATTTGTGCTGCCTGCGACACTGGGTCATTCGACTTGGTTGAAGCGGTAATAATGGCCGCATCAACGCCCTTCCCATTCGAAAATGCCATCCCCGCAGCCACCGGGTCTTCCCCTTTGCCGGGGTTGCACACCTCTGCGCCAAAACTCTTCGCCAAATCCAGCTTGCTTTGGTCAAAATCGATTGCAAGCACCTTGCAGCCATTGGCAATTAACAACTGAACCGTTATCAAACCGATTAGCCCAACACCGGTTACAACGATGCACTCTCCCAAAGTCGGCTGAACCAAGCGAATCCCCTGAAGGCCGATCGAGCCGATCACCGTAAAGGCCGCCTCTTCATCAGAAACAGAATCTGGAACTTTTGCGCAAAGGTTTTGCGGCACATTGACAACATCCGCATGCGGACCGTTAGAAACCACACGATCGCCGATTTGGAAACCGTCACAGCCCGGGCCCAAATCATGAACAAGACCCACATTGCAGTAACCTAGAGGCAGTGGCTGCTCAAGCTTACTCTTTACCGCATCGATGGTTGTGGCGAGACCGTCGGTCTTAACCTTATCCAGCACCATCTTTACTTTTTCAGGTTGTTGGCGCGCTTTGTCCAGGTAACTCGCTTTTCCGAACTCGACGAGCATCCGCTCTGTCCCTACAGATACAAGACTGGTCGCGGTATTGATTAAAAGATGTTTCGTAGCTGCTTTAGGAGCCGGAGCAGTGATTAATGAAGTCTCACCACTACCCATATTTTGAAGTATTTGTTTCAAGTTTCTACATTCCTAACTTAACATATAATTTCGTTATTTCTTTCATCGTATCAACTCGACGGTAACCGTTAATCGACCCCGCATTGGAACTAAGCATGTCGCCTAGCTCATCCACTCTCGAGTATGTCACTGTTCCTTTTGGTCGAGAAACTACATCCGTACAGAAACACATAACATGCATATCAAGAGCCTCATGAACAGATAATGAGTCTCCATCAGTAGAAGTATTGCGAATAAACCCATCCGCAACTTTAAGAACTCCTCTAGAGTCGTGAGGATAAGACAAGAAATATACGTTGTACGGAACGAACCCGTGCTTCTCAATGACATAAGGTTTGTATTTACCTGACGGGTCACTAATGACAAGGGCAAAATCGTCTTTCTCTTCGAAAAGCTTCACTAAACTTAGGATGCCGTATATTTCGCGCCCTTCTTTATCAAAGGTTACATCAAAAGCATTAGTAGCATAAATCTTGTGCTTCCTTGAAAGATCCGCAATTTGCTTCAAGTCTTTTTCATCTATGTTTTCTTGCACTCGTGACATAATAAAAGCAGACATTAACGAAACATTCTGAGTCACCCGCCTTGCAATGGCTAAGCTATGCTCATTTAACACAATAGTATGCGCTGCAAGCCTAACAGCTGCTAAATCAAGGGCATTTCTTAGACGATCAAACCTCATCAGATCACCATGAACAGTGCTTATAAGCTTGCGGCGGAAAACCAAGCAAAGAAATGCAGTCAACAACCTAAAGACAGACGAAGATGCGTGTAAATGGACTACATCCGCTTTATATATAGCTCTCAAATAGCTCACTATAAAAAAATCTTTAAGGTCATAAAAAGCGACTCGCTCTTTTGGAAATAATTCACCAATTTCATCCATCAAACGTTGTACGTGAATCGATACACCACCAATGGGGGGCGGCTTATTACCTACGATCAACAGCCGAAATTTAGCTTTTCCTGAGTTCATCTAAACCTTAGAGTCAACAAAAGTTAAATCAAACATTACTTAGCAATGATTGGATTTGAAAACCTTGATAAGTTGGGTTAACAAAGGATCCCCGCTTAAGATCTCCTGCCGCTTCGACAAGCACCTCACCCAAGGCGTTTTGATCTTCTTTTTTAACAACGAATCCGTTTCTTCCATTAACCACCAATTCGCTAACAATCGGCACACAGTCGGTTGTTACAACAGGAGTACCCAAATAGTAATTTTCAAGCAATGCATTCGGAAACCCTTCCCAACGAGAACTCAATACAAAAAGATCACAGTGCCTGTAATAAACGTAAGGGTTATCGGTAAAGCCTACAAAGTCAACTCTATCTTCCAAGCCTTCTTTCTCAACCAAACTTTTTAATAACTTACTATCCTCAGCTTCGCGCCCCACTACATATAAACATGCATCAACACCACTGTTTACTAATTGTGCAAAAGCGGGAATTAAAAGGTCAAAGCCTTTTTCTCTACTATGCCGCCCAGACGCAACAACGTTAAAGGTGCTATTTGAAAAGGGACTTTTGGAGTTCGAAGCTAGACGATCAATGGTTTGAGTGTCCAATGGGTTATTAGCGATCACGACATACTCTGCTTTTAACAAGTATTCCGCAATGACATCCGTTTTCATTTCGGTCGTTTGCGCCAATACCACATCAGCTTTTCGATATGCCCATGCATAAAGACGCGCCACCCACTTAGATGTGTAGCCTTGCTCGCGCTCTAAAGATGGCATGCTGGGTACTCGGGAAACAAGCCGAAAATTAGGATAGAAAAGTCTAACCGCTGCTAACAAAACCGCTACCCTTGAATGGGTGCAGTAAACATAGTCAGGCTTAAGACGAAAGATCAGGCGAAAAAGAGAAAACAGTGATCGAGAAGCTTTCTTTGTTCCCAAATCAATCACATGCACATGCTCGGGAACTTGGTCGCGCAAATCATCTGTTAACTCAAATACAGCTAGTGATACCTCATGCTTAGCTGGATCCATCTGCCTAATAAAATTGATCGTGACACGCTCCGCGCCTCCGGCGGAAAGATTTGGAAGGATGAAAAGTACGGATATCATGCTGCCATTCCAACCCTTTTATGTGCTTGAAAATAAGCTCGCGTAAGATTTTTACTCTCAAGAAGATAGAGTGACACGGTTAAAAAGAGTACGAAATTCACTTTAAATATGAATGGCTCTTTCAGTTCTGCAACAAAGACCAAGAGAAGCAGCAATAGATAAAATATAAAGTACGGTGAGGATTTAACCCGAAACAAGTGCACCATCATGAAAAGAAAAAGGCTGCCGTATAGTAGTGTAGAAAATACAAGACCAAGCGCATAAAAAGACCGCACATAGCCAACATCAGAGTGTGTTGCGTTACTCTCACCAAAAGCACTCACTCCTCCATGGCCAACAAAACTATAAACATCAAGCTTTGGAATCGGCATCTCCAGCAATGCTACTGCTGTGGAATCCTGACCTGTGAGGAATATCGAGAATGAACGAAAGAGCGCATAAACAAAATGACCAAGATTGTCCGAGGACAGCACAAACATGGCAATTGAGCCCACTGAAACAAAAATAACAACAATGCTCACTACCCCCATATGAAAAATACCTTGCTTCGTACGCAAGCTAAAAATGAAACCTAGCAACAAAAAGATCAATGAATAAAGCAACCCCAACTTTCCGACAAAAATACATGAAATCGTAATTAAGGTACCTAAAACGGCATAAAGTAAGCGCTTAAATAAGCTAGGCCCCTGGCTCATCAAACACATGGCGGCAAAGACACCTAAAGATAATGTAAAAGACAAAGTAGAGCCGGAACTATTTGAAAACCCCGCAACTCGGCTGCCAGAAGTAAGAGGTATATTACCAGTTTCAACCAGTATTGATGCAGTAAAAACCCTAAACTCTGAACTGAAGAAACTGATATAAACAAACACGCTTTGCACAAAAACAATCAACAAAACGCTCTTCAGGAACTCTTCGATATCGCTGAACAAAAAGCATATCAACATCGCCCCATAGAGACTAAAGACTATCATCACAGACACGGGACTAAACACACCAACACCAGCAGAGTAGCCAAATACAGACGAAAAAAGTGCCCAAAAAAAAGTCATGCCAAGAGCAGCGAAAATTAAAGGATTGGCCTTAATCTCAAACCGCAATAGCCGAAGGGATCTTATTCCATACATCAAGAAAAGCACTAAAAATGCTAAACGAATAGTTGAGGCGAACTCTAACCCTATAAACTTTAAATTAAACACATAAAGAAAGAGCAAAAAGGATTTAGCTATAAATCGCCACTTGGAAATAACCATCAACTCAACGCTTCAGCTTTCCAGTAGTTGTAGCAAACAATTGACCATAACAAGCCTGACCAATCGACCTTTCCAGACTGGTGTTGCGCCCAAAGTTTACTAATCAACTCGCGGTTAAGTTCACTGCCAGATAACTGAATTCCTGTATAAGCCCATTCTTTTAAATCGTTACGCAACCATTTGGCTAACGGCACACCAAAGCCCCTCTTTGGTCGGTCGTAAAGTTCTCGCGGAACATACTTGTCAAGCACTCGCCGCAATAGATACTTACCGCGCCCGTCACTCGTGTGCACCGATATCGGAATCGACCAAGCGAATTCAAATATACGATGATCCAACAATGGGACTCGCCCTTCGAGACTTGAGGCCATGAAAGCGCGATCCACCTTTACCAAAATATCATCCATCATGTAGTGCTGAGAATCGACAGCCATCATAAAGTCGGTAGGGTCGAGCGATTGCAATCTTTTATCTAAAAAAGCATCGAATACATCGCAACCATTAACGATCAATCTATCGGGGCAATTTACAGAGGATACATTCCTTCGATAAAAGCTAGAAAAATCGGTGCATGCTGTATACTCAAACGCTCTACCAGCATCTTTAAGTAATTTAGCGCCCGAGTAAGCGAAACGTTCACCCAGCTTGTCCGCAAGAAAACCAGATGCAGATTTTACCGGTCCAGGTACCCGTTGTAGTTTTTTCCATCTGTTGATGGTAGAAAAATAACGGTTATACCCCATAAACAACTCATCCCCGCCGTCACCTGACAGAGACACTGTCACGTGCGTTTTAGCGAGCCTTCCAACAAGGTAAGTCGGTATCTGTGAAGCATCTGAGAACGGCTCATCATATGTATTGGGAATAGCAGGAACAACATCAAGCAAATGGTTTTCAGAAACATACAGCTCGTGATGATTGGAACCAATATGTCGAGCAATCTCTTTGGCAAAGTCTGCTTCGTTATATGCAGGGTCATCAAACCCTATGGTAAACGTATCGATCGGCGCGCTACTCTGCGCCTGTAAAACCGAAGCGACTGTCGATGAGTCTATCCCGCCCGACAAAAAACATCCCAACGGAACGTCTGACTTAGACTGCATCTCGACACTAGAACTAATCAACTCGTCTAATTTAGTTGCAGCACCCTCTAAACCCAAATCATCTCTATCGCGTTTTAAGAAACTATGCGCATCCCAGTATTTTTTCGGCTCGGATTTAATCAACCCGTCTGGCCGCAGAACAACCTTTAGATAACAGCCAGGTTCAAGCTTATATACACCTTTATAAATACTTCTCGGTGTAGGGATATAACCATGCCGGAAATATAAAGCCAGGCTTCCCAAATCAATATCAGAATCACGCCACTGGCTAGATGGAAGCGCATTGATCTGCGATCCAAACAAAAAACGATCTTCTCGCTCACCATAATAAAGCGGCTTTTCTCCAAACCTGTCACGAGCGAGCGTTAATTCCTTGTTTATCGTATCCCACAGTGCAAAGGCAAACATGCCGATCGACGAGCGAAGAGATTTTTCGAGCCCCCAGGTATAAATTGCTGCTAATAACACCTCCGTGTCTGAATCGCCTTTAAACTTGACCCCCTCAGCCTCCAGCCTTTGCCTTAACACTTCGAAGTTATAGATCTCACCATTGAACACCAAAGCATAACGGCCATCCCGGCTAAGCATTGGCTGGCGACCACCTTCAGACAAATCATGAATAGATAAACGCTGATGCCCAAGACAAACATGCTTGTCATCCCAAATGCCAGATTGATCTGGCCCTCTTTGCTCTATACTAGACAACGCGGCTTGAACATCACGTTTCGCAGACGATGACAAAGTGTTGGCTGTTAACAATCCTGTGAAACCGCACATGAAATTATACGTTCGACCTAAAATCTAAAAACAGACTCAAAGCTTTATTAAGCCTAAAGTTATAATATAAACACTAATAGCAAGCAGATATTTGGGGCGAGCACTCAGCTTAAAGCTTACGACTACCATTTTAAAATAAGGCAAACGATGCCTACTAGACCACCAATTCGAGCCTTCTTTAAACAAAAGAGCTGATAAATATTGAGGGTAGTTCGCCAAAACAAGATTTAGCGTATGCAAATGATCTAGTTGATTCTGGCCGACCGACTGCCTTCGATTAGTAACATTACTATCATGTCTTCGGTAACGACCAAGCACTTCAGCCAAATAGTTAATAGTGCCCCCGTCAACTAACGATTCAATCCAATAAAACCAATCGGATGCGACAGGTAACCTCGCATCAAAACCGTTAGTCGGAGCTTTTGAAGTGCGAACCATACTTGCACAAGCTCCATTAAAAACGCCGTATTTGATGCTTACCCGTACATCACCTTCTCTCGGCTTGTGCTTGTCGCTGAATTTGTATAACGTCCTATCAGTATGACTTTCAAAGACATCTAAATCGTGATAACAAATCGTGCATTCAGGGTTATCTTCCATAAACTGAACTTGTCGCTCAATTTTCTCGGGGAGCATTAGGTCATCCCCTCCCATCCAAGCGATATATTTACCAGTGCATGCAAAATGCGCAGCATTTGAGTTAGGCGTTATACCTTGATTCTTCTCTGACAAACGTAACACAAATTTGCCGGGGTAACGCGCATCATAATCGCTTAGCAGCTCCTGAGTACCGTCTGTTGAACCATCATCAGCAACAATAATCTCTATATTCGAATATGTTTGTGCCAATACAGATTCAATACACTCTTGAAGAAAGTCTTTTTGATTGTAGGTGATGATGGCGACGCTAACTTTTGGAAAACTAGTCATGTCTGCCAACAAGTTCTTTAATCGGCTTCGCCGGCACCCCGGCACAAATTGAATAAGGAGCGACATCATTGACGACGACAGAACCACTTCCTATTACAGCCCCTCGACCAATGTTCACGCCTTTCAAAACCTTAACTCCCGCCCCTATAAACACATCATCTCCAATAACAACATCTTCGCACTCGTAATTACCATTTAACCTATCGACAACTTCGAGGCCGTGAAAGTCCGAATCAGCCACAAAAAAAAGAGGGCCTATCAAGCATCGCTTACCTATTTTTATTTGACCTCGATCTGCGATCACAACGCAGCCGTTGTTTATGAATGTGCCGCTCTCAATTACTATCGCTGCGCTTTCAGCGCGGGCTTCAAAATAGCCAACACTTGAGAAAAAAAAAGGCGAAGGCCAAACTCCGATCTGTGCATCGTTAACACAAACATTACCTCGACCGACAAACTGGCACGCCTGCCTGATTCTTGCATTAAATAATTTTGGAGTGCATGTAGAAAAGACATAGCGATATAATATTTTTTTTGGTGCTAACATGCATTCAAACAGTGCCAAGACGATTAATGCTTTAGCCCTAACTAGCCAGCGCATTCAATAGCCTCCTCATACCAGTTCTGCATATAAAACACACGAAAGTGTGTAAAACAGGTGCAGCACATAAGTAATAAAATACGCTAGGACAACTCCTTGAAGCTGCATAAAAGTAGTTAACCATATAGAAAGCAATGCAAAACATATCGGAAAAATCACTTCTGAGCCAATTACCATCTTTGTCTTAGCTTTTGCAATTAAGATAATGCCCAATAACCAACTCGCAATTTTTATAACATCCCCTAGCAATTGCCAAAAAAACAAACTGTTAACTTGTCTGAACTCATCGGAAAACAATACCACTACAACAGTATCTCTTAATAAGTAAAGAAAAAAAGAAAGACAACATACAATTGGCAACACAATTTTGCCCCCCTCAATCAACTCACGCCTTATATCCTTTCTATCGGCTAACGCCGAAATAGTTGGCAAAAAATATATACTCAACACAGTAGTGATAACCAACAGATAGATAGAAGATATATACCAAATTGATTGCCAATAACCTGCTGCTTCCCAGCCCAAATTGTCGGCAATATGATTCCGGATAATAAGATGAGATACCGGAATAGTAATTGCGCTCGTCAACGCCATAAGCGTAAAACTTCCTAGCTTTTTAAGTTGTTCCGCCGAATAGGAAGTTAAAAACATCTTCAGCCTTATCATTGCAAAGTGCCGAAGGCGCCAAACCAAAATTAATAAGACTACCGATTGATTTGTAACTAGCGCGATAAAAGCACCGTGCAACCCAAAAAACCAGACCAACAAACTCGTTACTACCAAGCCATAAAGACTTTGAATAATATTGTTTGAAATAAAAAGCCCTAACGCTTTGAGGCCATTGAGTATGGATAACAAGAGCTGGTTGATTACAAACAATGGAAGTAACACACCGAAAAGAACAAAGATATATTCGTAGTCATTCGATTTTAGAAAGTACTGCGACAAATAAGAGGAAGCGAAAACACAAAAAGCACCAACAATTAAAGAGCAGACTAAAGCTGTTTTAAATGCCGTGCTAAATAGAGCGCTTAACTTGACCTGATCATCTCTAAACTCCGCAGTGTATTTTATCACCCCCTGGTTCAGCCCACCCTGCGAAACTGTCATCGCAATCTGTGAAAAGTTCTGAAACTGACCAATTAAAGCAACGCCAGAAGGGCCGATAGTAACCGCGACTACCTTATTTATAACAAGAAGAGATAACATCTTGACCGAGGTTGCAATGAAACTTAATAACGAGGTTTTGACAAGACTCATCTAAATGCGTTCACAGCTTCAACTACTTTTGCCACATCTTCGTGTTCCATCACAGGACTAATCGGCAGGCTCAAAACACTTTGATGTATATGCTCCGTGACAGGAACCGAACGTTGATTCCATTCTTTAAACGCCATTTGTTTGTGCGGTGGAATAGGATAATGAATAAGGGTTTGGACACCACTCTCTTGCAGATGAGCCTGGAACCTATCCCGATCACTACATAGAACTGGAAATAAGTGAAAAGCGTGATGTTTTAAATCGGAGCCCATCTCTTCTGCTAAAAAAGGTAGCAAAACATGCGGGTTCTTAATCTCTTGAAAGTAGCGCCTTGCAACCTCCCGACGTCTTTGAGTATCCGCATCTAGGTGCGGTAACTTTACGCTTAGGCATGCTGCCTGAATTTCATCAAGACGGCTGTTTACACCTTGATATTCATTGATATATTTTTGGCTACTACCGTAATTACCAAGACATAGTATTACGTTCGCAAGCTCAGGATCATTGGTTGTAACCGCACCCGCATCACCCAGCGCGCCCAAGTTTTTACCCGGATAAAAACTGAACCCGGCCGCATCGCCCCAAGAACCAACTTTCGCACCTTCTATGATGGCACCATGCGCTTGCGCGGCATCTTCAAGAATCTTTAATCCGAACTCTTCCGCCAAACCGACGAAAGCTGGCATATCAGCGGCTCGACCATACAAATGCACCGGTAAGATAACCTTGGTTTTATCAGTAATAGCTGCCCGAGTATTAACGGGGCATAAATTGAGTGTATTCGGATCAGGCTCTACAAGCACAGGGGTTAAGCTGTTTTCAGTTATCGCCAAAATAGATGCAATATAAGTATTCGCAGGAACGATCACCTCATCCCCCTCAGCTAAAACCCCTAACTCTTTCCATGCTCGCAATGTAAGCGTCAAGGCATCCAATCCGTTTGCAACGCCAATACAATGCCCTACACCGCAATACTCAGCAAATTCGTTCTCGAACTTTTGAACCGCGCCTCCTCGAATGTACCACCCACTGTTAACCACGTCCAAAACAGCGGTCGTTAGCTCAGTCGCATACGCCTCGTTAATTTTCTTCAAATCCAAAAAACTAATCATTTTTTTGATCCAGGTAACGTACTAACCTCGCTGGATTTCCAACAACGACAGCGTAGTCTGGAACATCCTTAGTAACGACCGAGCCGGCTCCCACCATCGATTTCTTACCAATTTTCAAGCCTGGCAAAATGGTTGCATTAGCACCAATAGAGGCCCCATCAAACACCTCTATCCCGCTAAATTCTTCTGGGTACTGCTTTGATCGAGGAAAGGCATCATTGGTAAACGTAACATTTGGCCCCAAAAAGACATCATTGCCTATCCTACAACCATCCCATATAAACACACCGCATTTCACCGTTACCCGGTCACCAATGACAACGTCGTTTTCTATAAGAGTGTGAGAACAAATGTTACAGTCTTTTCCTATCTTTGCGTTTGGCAGAACGACGACATACTGCCAAATTTTGGTTCCGGCACCGATATTAGAAGTTTGAACGTCACTACTTTTGTGTATCATTTTTTCTTAACCAGCTTAGAAAATTTGTCATAGTTTCGAATATAATCAGATTCTTCATATCCGTCGCTTGCCAGTACGAGCAGAATACAATCTTCAGAAAAATTCGACATTTCGTGCCATTGCATTGGCTCTATCATCAACCCAACGCTAGGTGACGACAAACAAATCACCTCTTTATTAACGCCATCGTCCATCAGAATATCGACACTACCAGAAAGACACACAGCAAACTGCCGTAACGCTCTATGTGCATGGAAACCTCTTGGTGAATTTTTGGATAGACCATATAGGTAGTAAACACGCGCAATTTCGAAGGGTATATCTTTGCTCTGTTCGATCACACATAATGAGCCTCGAGCATCAGAAACATCCTTCAACTGGATCAATTCAAAAGTGTTCGTTGAAGACTTCAAAAACTCTCCCCCACTAGATCAAACAAATATCTACCATAAGATGTCTTCTCTAGGCTTCTGGCTTGAGCGACCAATTGCTCTTCATCTAGCCACCCATTTGAAAACGAAATCTCCTCCAGACAACCAAGCTTGTAACCCTGACGACGTTCGATTGTTTCTACAAACTGCGATGCCTCAAGCATGCTTTCGTGAGTGCCTGTATCCAGCCAGGCAAAGCCACGCCCCAAGGTTTCAACGAAGAGGTTATTTTTTTCGAGATAGGCATTATTGACGCAGGTAATTTCCAGCTCACCACGTGCGCTTGGTTGTACGGATTTTGCGATGTCGACCACACGATTGTCGTAAAAATACAATCCCGTCACGGCATGTTTTGATTTTGGCTGCGCAGGCTTCTCTTCAATAGAGATCGCCTGCTTGTTTTGATCAAACTCCACAACACCGAAACGCTCTGGGTCTTTCACCTGATAACCAAACACGGTTGCGGTTTGTTCTTGCTCGGCTTTACGCTTTGCCTCTAATAGCTTTGGTGTAAAGCCCTGACCGTAAAACACGTTGTCGCCGAGCACTAAACACACGGCATCATTGCCAATGAATTTTTCGCCAATAATAAAGGCTTGCGCTAAGCCTTCTGGCCGCTCTTGCACTGCGTATTCAAGCTGAATACCGAATTGCGAACCGTCACCCAAAAGCCGTTTGTATTGTGGTAAATCCTCTGGGGTTGAGATGATTAAAATCTCGCGAATCTTGGAAAGCATCAATACCGACAATGGGTAGTAGATCATTGGTTTGTCGTAGATGGGGAGCAACTGCTTTGATACACCCAGCGTGATCGGATGTAAACGCGTACCCGAGCCACCGGCCAATACGATGCCTTTCATAGACCAACCTTTTCTTCCGTCGGCGCTGCTGCTCCAAGACGTTCGCGCTGATTGCTGCCATCTTGCACGTGCTTTACCCATTCCGGGTTTGAAAGATACCACTCGACGGTTTTTCTTAGACCTGTTTCGAAAGTTTCTTGTGGCGTCCAGCCCAGTTCGTTTTGAATTTTGCTGGCATCAATGGCGTAGCGCATGTCGTGGCCAGGGCGGTCGGTAACGTGGGTGATGAGGGATTTGTAGCTTGCAGTTTTGGAGGGCACTAATTCTTCCACGATATCGCAGATCGTATGCACCACATCGA
This sequence comes from Gammaproteobacteria bacterium, assembly GCA_030427465.1. Classification (GTDB taxonomy): domain Bacteria; phylum Pseudomonadota; class Gammaproteobacteria; order Pseudomonadales; family Oleiphilaceae; genus JADJWY01. The sequence goes on from JAUIAZ010000001.1 coordinate 23,855, forward strand.
TATTTTGCTTCTCGTTATGACCACCGATGTTATAAGTTTCACCGACAAGGCCTTTACGCACTACTTCCACCAGCGCACGAACATGGTCATCTACATATAGCCAGTCACGGATTTGTTTCCCTTCGCCATACACAGGCAACGGTTTACCTTCTAGCGCATTTAGCAGCACTAGTGGAATCAGCTTTTCAGGGAACTGATAAGGGCCGTAGTTGTTGGAACAATTGGTGAGCACGACTGGCAAACCATAGGTGCGGTGCCAGGCACGAACCAGGTGATCAGACCCAGCTTTACTTGCAGAATACGGCGAGCTTGGCGCGTAAGATGTGGTTTCGGTGAACAAGTCATCAGTGCCGTGTAAATCTCCATAAACTTCGTCTGTCGAGATATGGTGAAAACGGAACTGACCTTTGTTTTCGTTATCAACCGTATTCCAGTAAGCGCGAACGGCCTCTAGCAGCGTAAACGTACCGACCACATTGGTTTGGATAAACTCCGCGGCCCCGTCAATGGAGCGATCGACATGGCTTTCTGCCGCCAAATGCATAATGGCGGTTGGTTTAAAATCATTGATCGCCTTCTGCATTGCAGCTACATCGCAGATATCGGCCTGCAAGAAGCGGTAGTTAGGCTTTGACTCGACATTTTTTAACGACTCAAGGTTGCCCGCATAGGTCAGCTTATCAACATTAAGCACTTCAGCATTTAGATCGTTAACCAAATAACGTACGAGTGCGGAACCAATGAAGCCTGCACCACCAGTGACAAGAACCCTGGTTAACGTACTCATGCCTGAGAGGTCCCTGATTCTTTATCACCGTTCTTTACGCCGCCACCTTTTAGCCCCTCACCTTTTAAACCTCGCACCAAGGCAATAATGCAACCTAGCAAGCCACCGAGCATGGCGCCGAAGATGCAGATGAGTGCGCGTTTTGGTTTTGACTTTTCTTCCGGCACGCGCGATTCGCTAACCGTTTTAAACACGTACTCGGTGGAGCCTTTAGCGAGCATAAGGGTTTTGGTTTGCTCTTCGATGAGATCGTAAAAAACGCTTTGCATACTGGCGAGTGGCGTTTCTTCAATTTGCTGTTTTAAGAAGCTGACGTTTTTTTGTGAATCTTCGGCATCCCGAGCTTTGAGTTTGGAATTGATTTTATTGAGTAGTGCATCCACCCAAACTTTAGCTACCTCAGGTGAGAAGTATTCAATACTAAGACTGGTAAAACCGCTCACTTTGTCTTCACCTACGGACAGGTACTCTCTGAACCGCCCATACAACTCCCAGGAGCTTGGCTCGGCTTGTTTGCCCTTGGGTAGCTCAAGCGTCCAGGCTTGATTATTTGGATTATAGATTTCGGTGTTGTAGATCAGCTCATTGGTTTCAGCGTTCCAGCCTTTAACCGCAAATACTTGTGGTGCGATGTTTTGTTCTTGAATGAATTCTTCGATGAAGGCCCAGCTTTGGAGGATTTCTAGGGCTTCTGCTGTTTTGATGGAACCGCCACCGCCTATATCGATGCCTGCTAGTGATGCTAAGCCACCAAATTGGCCAGCGAGACTCCCTAGGCCGCCGCCAGACGATTGTGCTGGAGCCAGCACTGCCGTGCTTTTGTACATATTAGGGAGTGATAAAGCATAGAACACTGACGCGACTGAGAACACCAGCGTGAAAGACAGAACAATCCACTTACCCCTCCACAGGGCCCGCCAGAGCTCCAGAAGATCAATCTCATCATCATAAGCTTGCGGTTGAACAGTTGGTGTTGACGACACAGGCGAGTTTAATCCGGAAGGCTCTTCAACCTTGCTCATACCTTACAAACTCCCCACGGCCGCCGCACCCAGCGCAATCTGATAGAAAATCTGGCTAACGCTAGTAAACAGCTCCAACTTATCCAGTCGATCAATATCCAGCGGTACGACAACCGTATCACCCGGCGCAATCTGTTCACGGCTCGTGGCAAACCAGGCATTATCCTCGGGCACCCAGACCGAACCATCCGCCCGCACCACATAGACGCGTTCGTCATCCGCTTGCTGGTTGGCCCCGCCACTGAGCTGCAGGTAGTCCTGTACATCCAGACCGTCCTGAAACAAGTGACTGGAAGGGAATTGCACTTCACCAATCACCGAGACAGCCTGATTGAACTGCGGGATGGCCAGGCTATCACCATCCTGAAGCACTACATCCTGAGCACTGTCTCCTGCCAACAATGCCGGCAAATTAATCACCAGCCGACCCAGCGGCTTGGCATCACGGACTTCTTCCAGGACTGTTTCCAACTGTCGAACATCTTCTTGCCGGGCAGCAGCCGCCTGTGAAGAAGTCTCGGTCACCCTCAGAGCTGCCAGCTCCCGGTTCAGACGTACTTCAGCATCCTGCAAACGTTCGCGCTCAATCTCGGCCAACTTTTGGCGCCGGAACACCGCCCCCTCAGGAAAGGCTGCTGCAGTCAGCCCACCGGCCCGCTGAATAAGCTGCGACAGGCTTTCGCCCCTCGCCAGGGTATATTCCCCCGGAAACAGCACTTCACCCTCGATCTTGACTACCATTCGGAGTGCGTAATCCGGAATAGGCTTGATAAACAGGTGATCGCGGCCGCGAAAGCGGAAACTGATCGCCTCAGAGGACTCGACCTGTAGCGGCAGATCAAAAATGCGGGTTTCTACCTGACCGCCCTCACCAGGCAAGACACGGGATACCTCCGCATTCAGCGTATAGGCACTGTCCATCAAGCCACCTGCCGCCGCCAGGATATTCTCCAGTCCTTGGTTCAGCGGCAGAGGATACTCCCCTGGGAAGCGTACCTGACCTGCCACTTCGATTACCTGCTGCGGCTCTCCAGGCCTTGCTTGCTGGCGCAGTTGCTCGATGACTGAAGCAAGCAATTCATACCGGGTCAGAAGGCGGCTTTCTTCCTTCTCATAACCTTCGTGGGACATCCCGGTATTTACCTGCCGACTTTTGTTTCCCAGTGCGGTATCAGCTTGGTTGAACAGTTCAGCCTGTTCACCGATCACACCGCTAACATGCGCTTCCGATTGATTGCGGCTACGCGAAAACACCAGTAAACGGTCGAGCTCTTCCAGATTGAGATCTGCCGTGGAACCCGGCTGGCTCACCGCTTCGGCCAGATTCACCGCCAATGTAGCGATATCACGCTTCTTATTAATTTCGCGAACGATCAGGGCATAGTTCAAATCGGCCTCGGGCATCAGATCACGACGCAGCGAGCGAACCACATCGCTGATGCGCAGTCCCGGGCGCCAGGCATAATCACCGGGCTTGGCCAGCGCGCCTTCCAGACGCACAAAACCCTCCGACAGATCATTGACCGAAGCCACTTTGATGCGGTCGCCGGCCAGTACCCCAAAGTTGGTCTGACCGGGCTGCCCCAGATCCAGATCAATGATCTGGCGCTGGATACCCGGCTTCACCCGGGTCACCTGCACCGCCGACAACTTGGCCGTGGGTGCCAGCCCACCCGCCAGATTGAGTACCTGAGCCAGACTCTTCTCTTGTTTCAATTCGTAGATCGCTGGTCGCAGCACCTCTCCGTCAACGCCCACCGTGGCACCCAATGGCGGGATGAACACAGCATCCCCCGGCTGCAGAGCCTGGTCGTTGCTGGTATCTCCTTGTAGCAGCAGGTCATACAGATCCAGCCGCGCCACCGTCTTGCCATTGCGCTTGAGCTGAATATTCCTTAGCGAGCCACTCTCGAGCACACCGCCACTGACGTACAGCGCATGGGATATTGTTGCCAGCGAACTGACCGTGTAGGAACCGGGCGTACGCGCCTCACCCAGCACAAAAACCTGCATACTGCGCAGTTCTCCCAAGGTGACTGCACTTTCCACTCCAATATATCGCTCCCGCACCGTGCGCTGGATCTGCTCACGTAGCTCATTAAAGGTCAGCCCCGCCACCGACATCGGTCCCAGTTCCGGCAACTGCAAGTGGCCACTGCGATCTACCTGCAGCTCATAATCTCTATTTTCCTTGCCGAATAGCTGAATGCGCACCGAGTCCCCCGGGCCTACCCGATAATCACCGGGTATGGGGATTCCCATCACCGGGGTAAAGGTACTTGGTTTGCCAGCAAAGAGGTCATAGCCAAATGGCTTAAGCCCTTCTTCCTCATCCTGCTCGCTGTTCATGGCTTGCAGGGCCTCGATTTCCGCCCACAATTCTTCCAGTCGCTCCTGACTGCGATCACGATCAGACTGGCGATCCAGTGGCGTGACAATTTCGCTGGACTGAGTCGAAGTCTGTTGAGTGCTGGAAGCACTCGATCCACCCAGCGAATCGACATTGATGCCAAACTGCGCCGCCAACGCCTTTTTCTGGGAATCCGACATGGCATTGAACTGCTGGATCTGGGCTGCTGTAGGCTGCACCGCCGAGACCAGAGTTGCGCTCAGCAGGATCAGTAAAGTGGCGAGCGCCTGCAGAGCAAACCCGGCAACACCTCGTTTACAAGCGTCCATCAACCGCCTCTTTTGGAAGTACATACTTAACATCAAACAGGACATGGTTCGGTTTTCCAAAGGCTTTAATCGCCTCAGCTCCCAGTTCACGGAACTCCTGATGACCCACTGCCAATACAATAGCGTCATAGGCACCGGCTTCAGGCTGCTGCAACAGACGGATCCCAAGCTCCTGTTCCGCCTCTTCAGAATCCGCCCAGGGGTCATGGATTTCAACGTGGGCACCGTAGGTTTCAAATGTCTGAACCAGATCAACCACCCGGGTATTACGGATATCCGGACAGTTTTCTTTAAAGGTGCAGCCCAGTATTAATACCCGGGCATCGACCACATGTATCCGTCTTCGTGTCATGAGTCTGACAACACTCTCCGCAACATGTTCACCCATCCCGTCATTAATGCGCCGGCCGGACAGAATCATTTCCGGGTTATGTCCCAAAGACTGCGCTTTATAAGTCAGGTAATAGGGATCAACACCAATACAATGTCCACCGACCAGACCTGGTCTGAAAGGCAGAAAATTCCACTTGGTACCCGCCGCTTCCAGAACATCCAAAGTATCTATATCCAGTTTTTTGAATATCAGAGATAGCTCGTTGATCAGAGCAATATTCACATCCCGTTGCGTGTTTTCAATAACTTTTGCCGCTTCAGCCACCTTGATACTGCTGGCCAGATGAGTACCCGCCGTTATAATACTGGAATAAAGCCGATCTATAAAAGCAGCCGATTCCGGAGTCGATCCTGAGGTCACTTTCATAATATTGGTCACCCGATGTTCTTTATCACCAGGGTTAATCCTTTCCGGGCTGTAACCCGCAAAAAAATCCTGATTGAATTTAAGGCCGGATACCTTTTCGACCACAGGCAGACAGACTTCCTCTGTGGCACCGGGATAGACAGTCGACTCATAGATTACGATATCCCCCTTTGCGATAACCAAGCCAACTGTACCACTGGCAGATATCAGTGGGTTCAGGTCAGGCGTTTTGAAATTATCGATCGGCGTCGGCACGGTGACGATAAAAACATTGCAGTCTCTGGCTTCTTCTATCTGCGTGGTAAAACTCAGGTGTTCCGCCTGTTTAAGCAGTTCAGGTTCTACCTCACGGGTAAGATCCTGCCCCTTTTCGAGTTCGGCGATTCGTTTCTGGTTGATATCAAAGCCAACCGTTGGATACCGTTTGCCGAACTCCACGGCAAGGGGTAAACCGACATAGCCCAGACCAATCACACAAACACGAGCGTTTTCCAGTGAAAGCATTGACTCTTACAACTCCCAGGTTTTTATTTTGTACAAACAGTTAAAATCGATATTCCCAGCTGGCCTCAATAGCGGCCTGCTCCCATTCCACAATTTGCGAAACGGGCTCTTCACTCAGCCAGCGAATGCCGAGCCGCCCCCGACCACCGAAAACGTAGTCGGAGTAGCTGGCTTGAAACATCAGCAACTCCTGCGCACCGGGAGACAGCGGATTCAGGCCGGTGTCATCACGATTCAGATCCAGTTGACCCAAAACCAGGTCTGCCTGCTTGCCATCCTGAGCCTGCCAATTCATACCCACCAAAAAGGCACGACTGTCGTTATCCGTTGTTGCCCCAAGGCTGCGATCTCTGAATCGGTAACCACTTTGATAGATGGAGTGGTTATAGGCCACGTTAAAATCCTGGCCTCTGAGCGCCCCCGCAGTGGTATCCATGACTTCTGCATACACCTTGAGGAAACTAGTGCCTGAAGGCAAGGCCCATTGTGTCTGGGCACCAAACTGAACCAGGTACTCGGTAGGCAAAATGCCCGCTTCGTCCTCGCCGATGGCCTGAAAGTACAGGGCACTGGCAAAACGATCGGCCAGCAAGAACTTATACCGGGCATCGAATCCGCCCAGCTGGTTTCCGGCTCCGCCCTCAGTGTTTTCATCCTGAGCAAGCAGCGACTTCCAGAAGGCCTTGAAGCCATTGTCCCGGTCTTCCCCGCCCCACATCATGGCGCGGCTGAACCCGATCTCCAGCGAAGGGATGGGCTGTACAACCAGACGCATGCCAGTTACCCGCGCATCGGGTATCACCCGGTCATCTTCGAGCATACCGACAAAACCCAATATCTGCATTCTGCCCAGCCAACTTAACCAGGGGGTTTCGAACGAAAAGGCTTCCCGGTTCCGCGCAAACACACTTTTAACGGGACGTGCGCTATTGGACAGAATCAGACTGGTATAGTTACCCGGTCCCCACCAACGGTCAAAGGCGCCAGCACCGAGAACCACCGGCCCAGCGACTGCAGCAACGAACGATCCGTCATAGCGTATCTGAAACGTGTCGTCGCCCGGATCGGTCTCAATGGAGGGGCTCAGACCTACGGCCAGGAAGTCCCCATCCCATTGCAGATCGGTTGAGATACTGCCTTTCTCAAGGCTTCCGTCATCGCGGGTGCGCAGGCCATCGCGGCTGTTGCTGCCGGCCAGGGTAATGCTGGTCTTGATGCCATTGGCCGTATGTCGCCGGAGTTCGAACTCCAGCTCTTCCAGAGCCTGTATCTGCAGGGTGGACAGAAATCTGCGCTGCTCCCGGGTAACCGAACCCAAGGCCGCGTGCACATCTGCCCACAAAATCGGCCAGGTGGTGAGAGGCACGGAGAAAACGCCGCTGTCGTTAAGCCATTCCAGGTTGTGCCGGGTACGGCTGTCTGAAATGTCTACCCAGGGTGAGGCTAATACAGTGCTGCTCAATAAACAGGCGAAAAGGCTCCCGAGAAGCCAGGTCGACTTGCGAGCGTTTCTTATTCTCGTGGACAAGTGTGTGTAGCTCGGAATGATTTACGACGTAGTAAGGCCACCCTACCAGAAAATCTCTGAGGTCTGGAAGTCCCGAGAGCGGGTTCCCGTAAGAATTAATCGATTTGTTCAAAAGACAAACAAAAAGGAAGACCGGGGCCTTCCTTTATTGGCTCACCCGACAGACAATATATGGACGGAAATTGATCTGTCGCTTGGCGGGTCTGGGTTTTTCTGAGTAGAACTTTATTCCTGAACCCAGGAAGCAACCGTTTCTTTTCCATGTTCGGCACGCCACTCATTCAAAGTCTTGTGATTGCCGCCCTTGGTTTTGACGGTTTCACCGGTATGGGGGTTGACGTAGGTTTTCATCGGGCGTGAAGCGCGGCGCTTGTCGTTTTTGGCGGCTTTCTTACGGGCCGGCGCCTTGCTGGGTGTGGCCGGACGGTCACCATCAAGCAGGCTGATGACTTCACTGGCGCTGACTCCATGTTTTGTCATCAAAGTCTGCAGCTTTTTCCTGAAATCGATCACTTTTTTCACATCCGGGTGGGTCTTGAGTGCTTCGACTTTGCTATTCAGATCGCTGGCGGCATTGATGGTTTCCAGATACTGGTTGTATTTGCTCATGGATGTGCAGAACCTTTTATCAGATAATCAAAAATTGTTTAAACAGTTGGATAAATAATCGAGTGATCTATTTCGCCTAAATATATATGGCAACACAAATATTGTCCAACTTGGGATCAATAATTTTTGTAGAGGTTTATATAAACCATTGCAAAAACCTGGAGTAAGATTTTTATAAAAGGGTAAGGAAACCGCATGAAATCGTTCCAAGTTATTCGTTTGGCTTCACTAATACTTTGCCTGCTGTTCCATGGATCACTGTTTGCTGGAAACAAAGAGAAGGAAAGCTTTGAAAAAAGGCATGCAGCCTGCCCTAACAGCCGTTCCGGTGAGACAGTGAATATCAACACGGCACCTGCGGACCATATAGCCCGCCTCATCCATGGTGTTGGTTTACGCACCGCCGAGGCGGTGGTTCTTTTCCGTATCGAGAGTGGGCCTTTCCTGAATATTGAAGAACTGTTGGCCGTAAAAGGCATTGGGCGAAAACTGTTGAGCCGGAATCTCTGCCGGATAAAATTATAGATCAGTGTTTGGCCTTCCGGTGCCTGCGTACGCGAGGCATATAATCATCCGGCCGGGTTCTGATCCAACCAATATACTCATTGATAATAGGCAGTTGCCGAATACTTTCGAGGTCATGGTAGTGAAGCGCAAGATCATATTCGCTGGCCGCACGATGTATCATTGAGTGGCACGGACGGCAAACCCAGAGGATCTGCGTCAGGCGCTGAACCTTATCGAAACGCTTCTTTATTGCCTTGCGTTTGTGTTGGGATCGCGGAATCAGATGGTGCACGGTCAGCTCAGGCGTCTTGCGCCGACATAATTCGCAATATTCCGTTTTCTCTCGCTTTCTGTATGACATAGTCGGTATCCTGATACGCTTCTTACGTGCGATCAAAACAAAACTATCAAACATTATGAGCCAGGCTGTTTTTACTCAAGGCTCTACCTTCAGGCATCTGTTGACCATGACCTTCTCCGGAGCGGTTGGACTGATGGCCCTGTTTCTGGTGGATCTGGTCGACATATATTTTCTTTCCTTACTGGGAGAACAGGAACTCGCAGCGGCTGTCGGTTTTGCCGGCACCCTGCTGTTTTTTCTGACCTCATTGGGTATTGGCTTGTCGATCGGCATGGGTGCCAAGGTCTCACAGGCACTCGGCGCAAGGGAAGTTGAAAAGGCCCGCAGACGGTGTACGCATATAGCGATTTTTTCCTTCGTGCTGTTGACCGTTGCCAGTCTTTGCATGGGGCTGTACGCTCGCGAACTACTTGCCGGGCTTGGCGCAGAAGGCCGGACGCTGGATCTGGCCGAGCGCTATACACTCATACTGATGCCTACCGCCCCATTTCTGGGTTTGGCGATTGCCCTGACCGCCGCCTTGCGTGCTTGCGGGGATGCGCGGCGGTCCATGTATGCCACCCTGAGTGGAGGCGTGGTCAACGCGGTACTGGACCCGATTCTGATATTTGGCGTCGGCTGGGGCTTTGACGGAGCAGCCTGGGCCTCCTTCGTGGCCCGGATGGTGATTTTCATCATTGCCATTTATCAGCTACAGTCGAAACACGGGATGCTGGTACGCCCCAGGCCCGAAAAGGCCCTTGAAGATATCCGTCGTTTCATGAGCGTATCCGGGCCAGCTTGTCTGACCAGCATGGCCACCCCGATCGGTAATACCTATGTCATGTATTCAATGGCGACCTTTGGTGACAGTGCGGTTGCGGGGTCTGCCATCATCGGTCGTATCGTACCGGTGGCTTTCGCCGTGCTGTTCGCATTATCCGGAGCCATAGGCCCCATCATCGGTCAGAATCTTGGCGCCAGGCTACTGCAGCGGGTCAGGCAAACGCTCAAAGAAGCAGTGCTGTTCACAGCGGCCTATGTCGGCACAGTCTGGGTGATTCTGTTTTTGTCGGCGGAATGGATCGTTGCTGTGTTTGATGCCCAGGGGGATGCCAGAATGCTGCTGCTTGCCTATTGCCACTGGGTTTGTCTGCTGTTTTTCTTCAATGGGGTGCTGTTTGTGGCCAACGCCACCTTCAACAACATCAACCGTGCGCCCCTGGCCACCGTCTTCAATCTGTCACGCAGTCTGCTGGGTACCCTGCCCTTTGTTACCTTGCTGGCTCTGTATCTCGGCCCGCTGGGTGTGGTACTGGGTGATCTCGCCGGTGCCGTCGTCTGGGGCAGTATTGCTCTGGTCACCGCGTTCCGCCAATTGAACCGGCTGCAGGATGCTCACAAAGGCTTCGATGCAGCCGCTGACAATCAGGAGCTGGCCTGCGAGAACTGGCCCTACAGCAGCGGCAAAACCGCAATAGCCCAGCAACTGGCCCGACACAATCAGGACCCTTCCGGCTGATCACGAAGGGCGGGCAAGCGGATCCTGAAGGCTGTACCGCGACCCGGCTCACTCTCAACGCTGATACTACCCCTATGGTCCTGAACGATTCCCTGACTGATAGCCAGCCCCAGGCCGGTTCCCTCACCGACAGCTTTGGTGGTGAAAAAGGGGTCGAACAGCTTGTCCAGATGCTCAGGCGATATACCGCAGCCATTGTCGATCACCATGATTTCCACATTACCATCCTCTTCCCGGGCAGTAACGCGGATTTCACCCTTGTCTTCAATCGCCTGCCCGGCGTTCACCAGAAGGTTCATGATCACCTGGCTGATTTTGCCCCGATTGAAATAGAAAGGCAGAATGGGTTCCAGATCCAGAACGACTTCACCCTGGTATTTGAGCTGACTGGCTGCAATCCGGTATGTCGCTTCAATGCAGTCGTTCAGATTTTCCAGGCTGATACCGCTCTGGTCACTTCTGGCGTACTCCTTGAGCCCCTGGATAATACCGGATACCCTATCAATGCCAGAGAGGCTTTCTTCGATCAGCTGTGCTGAGTCTTGCTGTATAAACTCGATATCCGCGGCTTTCCGCTGTTTCAGGTACTCCTCCGATTCGAGTAAATCCGGCTGATGTTTCCGCAGACTGGATTCAAGGAAGTCCGTATAGGCCTGATAGGTCTGCAGATACCCTTTCATGCTACCGAGATTGCCTTTGATAAAAGCAATCGGGTTATTGATTTCATGTGCCACGCCGGCACTGAGCTGGCCCAGGGACGCCAGCTTTTCCGCATGCACCAGTTGCTTCTGGGCCGACTGCAGGTTTTCGTAGGCTGCAGCCAGTTCCATGTTCTTGCGAGTGAGCTGCCCGGTTCGCCGTTTGACGCGGTCTTCGAGCTCCTGATTCAGACTTTCCAGTTGTTGCTGGTACTGGTCGCGCCTTGCCCGGGTCAGTTTCAATTGGTCAGCCATGCGGTTAAATGACTCTCCTACTTCCCCGATTTCATCACTGCCGATGGCCGGGGTGCGGAACTCCAGATCGCCGCGACTGATCTGTTGGGCCGCATCTCGCAACAATCTCAGCCGGCGTGTCAGCAGAGTACCCAGCACCAGAGAAAAGACCGCTACCAACCCCATTTCGGCGACTGCCAGTGTCACGGCGATGTCTCTTGCCTGTCTCAGGTGGGCCGTGGTCACCTGGTCGGATACACCCAGTTGCACCCAGCCGTAAGTTCGCCCGCCGACTTCGATTGGCCAGGTAATATCATAGTAGGCATCCTGAATCAGGGCGGATTCCTTGTCCTCCTTGAAGGTGCGCTGAAGCAGACTTTCCTCACCCGCCTCAGCCAGCGGCATTTCTGTATCACGCAGGATGCGCACATAGCCGACTTCCGGTTCCTGCACAATTTCGGCAACCAGACTTTCCAGAGTCGCCAGATCGTGACCGAGAACCGCATCCTGGGCGGTGCGTGCGAATAACGCAGCGGTGGTTTCTGCATAGCGCTGCAAACTGTATTCAGAAGCCTCGCGCATCTGTTGAAGCACAACGGTAATCAGCACCAGCAGCAGTGCCGCTTCGATCAAAGCGACACCAAGTACCGTGCGCCAGCGAAAGGGAAGCATCAAGGGTCCAGCAGATCAATGTTGAGCTGGCGTACGTCGTCCCAGGCCTCATGGCTGGCAGGCCCGAAACCCTTGTTGACCCTGATACTCCGGAGCAGAGCTCTGCCGGTCTCATCATCTGATAGGCCGACCAGTGCCTTCAGCAGTCGCTGCCGTGCGTTTTCCGGTAGCCCGGGCCGGGTGGCTATGGCATGTGGGGTAAACCCCGGACTCGACCAGAGTACTCTCAGGTTGTCCCGCACTTCCGGTGCCATGGTATTGAACGTGCGCTGAACCCCGCCACCGGCTTTGAAAAGCCCGCGGCTGACATTGAGATAAACCGAATCATGGGAGGAGACATATACCGGTTTGACTGTAATGCCATAGCTTTGCAGGGTCGCGCGCGGAATTACCGAGGCGGCGAAAGCGGCGGGCGCCGGAAATGCCATCTCAGTGCCGGCCAGATCCGTCAGACTGTTGAATTCACTGTCTCTGGGTACCACGATGATGCCTTTGATGGGCTGGTCTGTCCGGTGGGCCAGGGCCTGATAGCCGGGTTGTTCGCTGAACACGGTATAGTGATAAGGGTTCATGTAGGCAACATCGTATTGACCATGCCTGACCCGTTCCTCGAAAGTCGGAATGTCACGCGCGGTGGAAAACAGAAGCGTCATGCCGCTGAGTTTGCCGAGGTGCTCGAGGATCGGTGTCCAGACCTGGGCCAAACGGGTTGCAGACTGTTGCGGAACAATCCCGAAAACCAGCGTTTCGGCACGCAGACAAAAAGCTGCGGACAGCAAGAGCCAGCCGGGTAACAGTTGTTTTGTCAGCAGGCGTTTTAGGGGCATGACGTCTCCTCTGAAGTGCCGGAATTCGCTGAACTTAAGCATAGACCAGACGCGACCGGATGACGCTTTCTGGCCCAGCGCGTATACTGCGGCGCTGGAATTGCCTTCCGGCAAGCTTTCACCAACCCTGGACTATCGACAATGCCCCTGCTTTCACTCGAAAAAATCAGCCTGGCCTATGGACTTAAGCCGCTTCTGGATGAGGTGACTTTCAACATCGAGGAAGGCGAAAAAATTGCGCTGGTGGGTCGCAATGGCGAAGGCAAATCAAGTCTTATGAAAGTGCTGGCCGGATTGCAGGAAGCAGACAGTGGCGAGCGAAACCCTGAAGATGGCCTGGTGATTGGTTACCTGGATCAAAAGCTGCCGGAACGTAACTCGGAAACCGTATTCGACCGGGTGGCCATGGGTTTGCCACGGGCCGGCGCCCTGCTCAAGGAGTTCCACCAGCTCAGCCAGGGAAGCCTGGAAGGGGCGGACCTTGAGCGATTCACCCACTTGCAGAGCGAAATGGAAGAGCAGGATGCCTGGTCCCTTCAGCAGCGCGTAGATACGGTGCTTTCGCGCTTTGAGTTGCTCCCGGACGTGCGCATGGATGCCCTGAGTGGAGGCTGGAGACGACGGGTCATGCTGGCTCGCACACTGGTCGCGGAGCCGCGTTTGCTGCTTCTGGATGAGCCAACCAACCACCTGGACATTCCGGCCATTGAGTGGCTGGAAGGCTTTATCGAAAGCTATCACGGCAGTATGGTGGTGATCACCCACGACCGTCGTTTTCTTTCCCATATTGTTAACCGGGTCATCGAACTGGACCGTGGCAAGCTCTACAGCCATACCGGAAGCTATGACAGCTACCTGGCGCAACGGGAAAAGCGTCTGGCAGACGAGGCCCGCGAGCAGGCATTGTTCGACAAGAAACTGGCCGAAGAGGAAGCCTGGATCCGCCAGGGTATCAAGGCACGCAGAACCCGCAACGAGGGCCGGGTTCGCGCGCTCAAGGCCTTACGGGTAGAACGACAGGATCGCCGTGAAGTCCAGGGTAAAGCGAGCCTGTCCCTGGAGAGCGCGGCCCAGAGCGGCAAGAAAGTGGTCGAAATCAACAGCCTCGGTTTTGGCTATGACGGCCAGTCATCCATCATACGGGATTTCAGCTTCACCCTGTTGCGCGGGGACCGCGTGGGCATACTCGGGGGTAACGGCGCCGGGAAATCCACCCTGATCAAGCTGATGCTAGGCGATCTGGAGCCTGTCTCCGGCACGGTTACCCTGGGTACGAAACTGAATATCGCCTATTTCGATCAGTTGCGGGAAGGTCTGGATCCGGGAAAAACCGTTCAGGACAATATCAGTGAGGGCCGTGAGTTTATTGAGATCAATGGTAAGCAGAAGCATATCATCGGCTACCTGGGAGAATTCCTGTTCCCGCCGGCGCGCTGCCGGACACCGGTCAGTGCCCTGTCCGGAGGCGAAACCAACCGTCTGTTGCTGGCCAAACTGTTCAGCAAGCCAGCGAACCTGCTGGTACTGGATGAACCCACCAATGATCTTGACCGGGAAACCCTGGAGCTTCTGGAAGAACGCATCAGCGATTTCGAAGGCACACTCCTGGTTGTCAGCCACGACCGGGAGTTTCTGGAACAAGTGGTTACCTCGGTTCTCGCTTTCGAAGGCCAGGGGCACATTGGCGAGTATGTCGGCGGGTATGATGACTGGGTCCGTCAGGGTAAGGGCTTTGTGGACTGCCGGATTACGGATGACCGGGAATCGCCGTCCGAAGTGGCCCCGGCTGATCAAAGGCCGGAGATCACAGCAGGCCAGACAGCCACTGGCACCGCATCAAAAAAGCCGCGAAAAAAGCTGAGCTATAAACTGCAGCGGGAGCTGGATGCTCTGCCGGGTGAAATTGAAGCCCTGGAAACAGAACTCGAAGCACAGCGCGAAACCGTCAATGACCCCGGCTTCTATCAGAGGCCCATGGAAGAGGTCAGCACTGAGCTGGCCGCCCTGACCGAACTGGAAGAACGCCTGGAAGCCCGCATGGAACGCTGGCTGGAAATTGAAGAGGAAGCCGGTCATTAGTCAGTAGTCGCGCTTCCACTGCAGCTCTACCCCCCCCTGCTGGCCCGAGCCCGTGGTGGTTCGCAGGTTGACCTGGGGGGTCAGTTCGATATCCACGCGTCCGGCCCAGGGCTTGTTCGGGTCGGGGGTCCTTTCCAGTTCCACATACACCCGATCGTTGATGTATTTGCCAACGCCAACTCTGACGCCGCTGTCTCCGTTATCCAGCTCCTCACTTTCCACATTGATCTGGTCTACACCGGCCAGCTGACGAGCCATTTCCAGAGGATCCGGGAATCGGCTTCCCCCCTGCAGCGTCTGGATTGCAGAAGCCAGGCGCACGGCCTGAAACGGTGATATGTTGCGTGCGGACTTACCAAAGAGCAGACGCGACATCAGTTCATCCTGTGGCAGATCCGGGCTGGAACTCAGCGACAGATCAAAGTCTTCGAGCGTCCCGAGCAGATTGAGGGTGTAATCGATGTCCTGATCACTGTATTGCCCCTCAACGCTCAGAACGACCGCACCGTTCTGCAGGCTGGCTGTACCCCGGGCGATGATGAAGCGCTTACCAAACAGATTCATACTGCCCCGGACTGTTCGGAAGGTGCCCCGATAGTTCAGACGGTTCACGGGCCCGGTCAGTTTGACCGAGCCTTCCAGTTCGGCATTCAAACCACGACCCCGCAGGAAAGCCTGCTGGTCGGCTTCAATCCTGAGATCAAGTGCCAGCAGGGAGTCTTCCTCGCTGCTCTGCCATAAGCCCATCACGCTGTCTTCACGAACCTTTTCAACGACTTCGATTTCAGCAATCCCGTCGCTGAAATTTTCATCCAGTTTGAGGGTCATTGGCTGTAACCGGATGCTTCCGCCGAGCAGATAGCCACTGAGATCTCCGCTGAAACTGAGATCCCCGCTGGCAGCCCCGTCAAACAGGTCTGTGTTCAGCAAAGCCGCTTTGTCCAGGTTCATTCTGAGATCTGCCCGGGCATCTCGGGACCAGTCAAAATCTCCGCTCAGCTTCAGCTTGCCGTCATCCCCGACACGGGCCTGGCCTTTATCTACCACTACCCGCTGACCTTCAAGCAGCAGGCTCAGGTCAACAGCACTCAACCGCGTACCACTCTGGGGTATGTCCACGGCGACATCCTTGGCCACTATCCGGCCGTTAACCACTGGAAGCAGCGGTGACTCACCGGTTTCCAGAGCGTCGGTTCGGGCATCGACCACCAGGGTCCCTCTCAGATTGACTCCGCTATCCGGCAGCAGATCCTGCAATAAGCCCAGGTCCACACTGCCATCCAGAGCCAGAGCCGGGATTCTGGGAAGCGACTGATACTGGCCAGACCGCCATACCTGCCAGAGAAACTCCTGCAAGGATCGGGTGGAGGCTCTGGCTTCCAGTTTACTCCGGGCTGCCTCCAGAACCATCAGTTGACTCTGTGCGAGAAGCGTTTCCCCTTCATCGGCGAGCGACAGCTCCAGGGCCACCGGCACAGGTCGCTCCTTGCCTGTCTGAGGATGGCGCTGGATCAAGGTTTTCTCATAGTTCACCGCGCCCTGCAAAGACAGCCGGTCAGCATCCAGCGTGGAATCCAGGGTCGCGGAAAGCACACCACCGGGGCTCTCAAGCTGGAAGCGCTTGAGCCAGTCGAGCGGAAAGTCGCGGGTCTGCAGTTTCAGAGTCACTGCAGAAGGCTTGGCAACCAGTCGGGCTCGCAGCAATTCGCGGTTCTGCTCGCGATCTGACAATACCAGCAAGGGAATGTCGGCAGTGGGCCGCTGTGCCCAGATATCCGACACTTGGGCTCGCAGATCCAGACGGGTCTGTGTGAGAAAATCAAGTTCGGGCACCCACTCCTGCAACCACCCGAGCCTCAGGGAGCCTGCATTCAGTTCCAGCTCTGCCTGCCGGGATGACCAGTCAAGCCATCCTGCGACACTCAGCTGGTCCGTTCGGGTATCGGTACGAGCCTCTTGCAGGGCGCTGCCAGATAACCCGGGAGCCAGTATTGCCGGCCTGAACTCAATTCTCGAACCGGCACCGTTCAGGCTGGTATTCAATGTCACGGGTGTGGCTCCACCGCCCGGTTGAACCGTCAGCTCGCCCTGTTGTGTCCAGGCCAGGTGATCAAAGGGGCCCTGAAGCGTAAACGAACCATCGACGATCAGAGCCAGCTCGCGAACCTGTGCGGGCAGTCCATCCAGCGTGCCCTCAGGTATCCAGGGCCGTAAATGGACATCGCGCAGGCTGCGGTAACTGCCTTCCAGGTCGAGGGAACCGTCAAATACCAGCGCTCCATTCGCGCGTACTTCGGCCCCCTTGTAGGTGAGTACCGCCTCGCGGGTGGTCATGCGGGTGAAGTCTCCGCTGCCGGCCCAGCTCAGTTCAAATGCCTGCTTCTGATAGCGACCATTCCCGGTCAGGCGGCCAGACCATTGCAAATCATCCAGAGGCCCCTGAAGTGAAGCTTCACTGGCCTG
The DNA here is from genome assembly GCA_030427465.1 of Gammaproteobacteria bacterium. Classification (GTDB taxonomy): domain Bacteria; phylum Pseudomonadota; class Gammaproteobacteria; order Pseudomonadales; family Oleiphilaceae; genus JADJWY01. The sequence goes on from JAUIAZ010000001.1 coordinate 41,086, forward strand.
TGCGCGCCACGTCAACTCTGGTACCCCGGCGACATCGAGTTGTTGCAACAGGGCGTGCGTGGTTTCGGCGCGATCGAGCATAAGGTCGAGATAAAGATCAGAAAAACGCAGACTGCCCTTACCGCCGGCCGAAATCGCACCCCAGCTCGCCGAGATATCTGAGGCGTCCAGGCGCTCGCTATTCAGTCGTAGAGCGGTTTGCAGACTCAGCGGGCTACCGCGGTAAGTCGTTCTGGCTTCCACCGTGCCTTGACCCCGCTGTACCTGTCTGTCCAGGCTGACTTCGAGGTCCGCATTCAGCCATCCTCCCTCGAGGTTCGGCACCAGCGCCTCAATCAATGCCAGGGGAAACTCATTGAGCTTGAGCTGGCCCTGGAGGCGCGCTTCACGAACTTGCCCCTGCAATTGCTGCCGACCCTCCATAGCCCGGAGTTCCAGTGAGTCCAGCCGCAGGCCCCGCAGGGCTTCCTCCGCCAGATACTGATAGCTGGCACCCTCGATTGTCAGCCCGGAGGTAATGGGCTGGTCGAGCTGGGGATGCAGCACGCGGATCTGGGACAGACCCACCCGCCCGATCACAAAGCGGTAAAGGGACAGCGAAGATGCTTCTTCCGGGGGTTCCGGCTCCGGCTCTTCGTCCTGCTCTGTCTGAGGCCACAATGCAGGGTCTGCCTGAACCCGACCAGCCTTCACCGTAAAGCGGGTCAGTTCGATCTGGCGGTCCAGCAAGGCCATGGGTTGCCATTCCAGTGACACGTCGCTGAGGTCCAGAAGCATTTGCCCCTGGTACCCCAGTTGAAGCCGCCGGATACCCAGTTCCGAAAGAGAGCGCCAGCGAGGTGATTCCAGCTTCAGGCTCCATTCACTGCCCGCCAGCGCAGCTTCAACTCCTTCCTGCAATAGCAGAGTGCGGCCCCAGGAAGAGCCGAGCAGAACGACAACCAGCACGAGCACCAGTATGAGCAGCCCGAGGAGACTATCCAGCATAAAGATTAGTCCACGCCCCAGAACCACCGGTAGGCGCTTCAAGGCTCGCAAACGCATCAGAATGCCTGCCCGATATTCAGGTAGATCTGATAGATGTCATCGACATCATCACGCCGGTCCAGCGGCCAGGCAATGTCGAAACGAATGGGTGCAAAGCTGGTGTAATAACGGATGCCGAAGCCGGCCCCCATGAGCAGGTCGCCAAAGCCTTCCGGCGTGACTGACGCAAAGGCATAGCCGGCGTCCACAAAATAAACAGTTCCCCAGTTGCTACCGTGTCGCAGACGAAGTTCGCTGGCGAACTCAGTGAAGGAGCGGCCACCCAGCGCCTCCTGGTCCTCGTCCAGTTCGCTGATGCTCTGATACTCATAGCCCCTGACGGATCCCCCCCCGCCCACGTAGTAACGCTCATCCGAAGGAATGTCGAGCAAGGCTGTGCTGCCTAGCGCACCGGTGAGAATACCGCTGGCGGCGCGCAACGCCAGGGTCGGGCTGCCCGACCAGTCTTCCTGTGTAAAATAAAGACTGCCGGACCCTATCAGCTTGATATAGCGGGTACCCGATCCGAGCGTGTCAAAAGTGGGGATGACCTGTCCGGTAACAACCCAGCCCCGGGTCGGATCCAGCAGGTTATCGGCAGTAGAGTTGGTCACACTCAGGGGAAACGACAGCAGCGCGTAAGACTCTTCTTCCCCATCGTCCTCGACCTCACTGACCTTGAACTCGACCCCGCCCGATACCAGCCAGTGCGCATTAACTTCGCGGCTCAGTATGGCACCCAGCGTGATATCCTTGGCGAAATAGGTATCCCGGTCTTCGCGGTTCAGATCTGCACTCAGGGTCATGACCTGCCTGTCGGCTCCGAACTGGGGCAGAATCAGTTCAGACTCGAGCTTCTGGGTAAATGTCCCGACGGTGAGATCCACGCCAAAGCGTTCACCACCGTGCAGCAGGTTGCGATGCTCCCAGCCAGTTTTGACAGTGAAGCGCTCATCGGTGCTGAATCCCACACCAGCCTTGACAGTCCGATGGTTGCGTTCGGTCAGGTTTAAACGGATATCTACCTCGGTTTCCTCGTCAGAAAGCGACAACTGCTCGTTAACAGAAGCAATCAGATTGGATTTCAGCAGGTTGGTCTTGCTGCGGTTCAGAGCCTGCCTCTTGAAACAATCCCCTGGTTTAAGCTCGAGGCGTTTTCTGAGCACAGGCTCTTCTATACTTTCCAACCCTTCCAGGCTGACCGACCCCACCCGTACTTGCGGCGACTCGAAAATCCGCAGGCTGACATTTGCTGACTGCGTCTCCTGATCAAGTACGACACGATAATCACTGCGGACTTCGAGCAGGCAGTTCTCGGCTTCAGCCGCCCGCTCCATGGCCTTCTGTGCCTCCAGAATGGATTCAGCCTGCAGCGGGGCCCCTTTGCGCAGCCCGAACGCGGCAGGCTCCGGGTGCTGCACGCCCTCGGGCCAGATCCAGTCAATCTGGCTGATCGTGTACAGGGCTCCCGGGTCAATCCGGAACACCCACTCTGCGCCCGGTTTGTTCAGACTGACCACCGCATCATAGTACCCACGACTACGCAGATATTTACGCACCATGTCACGTTCCCGGCGAACCTGCTGCAGGGGTTCCGGCGGGTCTTCCAACAGACCGAAACGGATCTTGCGATGCTCGACAATCAACTCGCGAAGCTTGTCTCCGGTCTTGTCAGTATCCAGCCGATCTGCCTGTTCCAGATTAACAAACTCAAAAACAAAAGCAGGGCCGGTGTCGATCAGGGACGTAATGGCACTGGCCACCTGACTGAAGGCCAGCAAGGCAATCAGCAGGCTAACTCGCCGGTCAATCAGAAAGGCCAAGTAAGCGGTGCCTCCTGCAGGGCAGCCTGCTGCTCACGCAGACTGAGAATGTGATCGCTCCAGTAACGGGAAGAGCCAAACCAGGGAAAGGCGCTGATAAAAGCCGGGTCTGTCTGTCGGCGGGCCAGCCAGGCCGCGTAGTGCATCATACGCAACGTACGCAGGGCTTCTATCCAGTTGAGTTGAACGGGGGGCAGATCACAGAACTGCAGATAGCCTTTCAGAACCGCTGCCAGTTGCAAGGCCTGCTGTTCCCGCTCACCACTGAGCAACATCCAGATATCCTGGATCGCCGGCGCATGACAGCAGTCATCCAGGTCAACCACATTGAAATAGTCGTCCCGCCACAGGATATTGCCGCGATGCAGGTCGCCGTGAACCCGGATGCAGTGATTGCTGTAGGCAGAACCAAGCCGCTCCCGGATGCTGTCCAGCAGCTGACTGGCCAGCGCTTCATAGGCCGGGCGCAGGTCCGCCGGTACGCTGTTGGCCAGCAAATATTCCACACTGTCTTCACCGAAACGAGCCAGGGTCAGTGTTGGCCGGTGGCGAAACTCCCTGAGCCCACCCTGGGCATGCCAGCGCCCAAGAAAGCGACCCATCATGGTCAGGACGTCTTCATTATCCAGATCTGGTGCATATCCTCCCCTGCGTGGTGACAGCGAAAACCGGAAACCGCCAAAATTGTGCAGGGTGCTTCCTGTCGGATCCTTCAGCGGTGCCACAACGCTTAGCCCGGCATCAGCCAGTTCCTGTGAATAGTGATGCTCCTCGAGGATGGCGTCATCTGACCAGCGTTCGGGACGATAAAATTTGGCGATCAGGGGGGGCTGAGCTTCGAGACCGACCTGAAACACACGGTTTTCATAGCTGTTGAGTGCGAGGAGGCGGCCATCCGAAACATAGTCTAAACTTTCAACAGCATCCAGGATGATATCCGGTGTTAAACTTTCGAAGGGATGGGTTTCGCGTTCCGGCGAATGGGACATTGAGTGGAACTCCTTCTTTTCGCTCCATTGTACGTAAGGGGAGCAGCCTCTGGAAAGCGCTGCTTGCCGTAGCGGAAACGGAAATCGGTCAAAGGCAGTCAGGGAATGAAGCAAATAACATTCACACCACCTCACCTACTCTGGCTCGGACTGGTTTCCTGCCTGGCTCTGCCTTGCACAGCGACTGAAACAGACACTGAATCCCGGCAACCGCCCCTGGTTTTCAGTTACTGGGAGGAAGCCCAGGCGCCCTTCGTAGAACGCAGCAACGGAGACGTGACTGGCGGTCTTCTGCGCTCGATCGCAGATGCCTTTGCGCAAAGCATTGGGTACCGGCCTGAGCTCAAGGAACTGCCTGTTAAACGGGTCGAACCCGAATTTATTGCTGGCAATGTCGGCGTGACCTGTCTGACCCACCCCCAATGGTGGAACCAGCCTTCCTTTCCGCGCTGGACGGACCCGCTGCTGAGCGATGGTGACGCCCTGGTTGTGCGTGTCAAGGACGCTCCGGATTACGGTCAGCTGGAGCAACTCAACGGCCGCACTATCGGTTTGTTTCGAAGCTACGAATACGAAGCCGGTTTCATGAAAATGCTGAACCAGGGACTGATCCGGCGACTGGATCTGGTAGACCAGAACCGGGGCTTCGAGTTGCTACTATTGAACCGGATTGATGCGCAGGTGGAATTTCACAGCGTGGCCCGTCATCTCATTCACAGCCAGGGTCTTCAGGATCAGCTAACCGTGGCGCCGTACATGATCGAGCGCTTTGATCTGTCGTGCGCGGTTCACCCCGACCATGCCAGTCACCTGCCCCGCTTCAACAAGGCCATCAGCCAACTGCGAACCACCGATGCCTTTATCCGTCTGCAGCCAGACAGTTGAAGTTCAATCCGGCTCGCGGTTCTTTTCGAAAGCTGCTTTCTGGTCAGCGCTGGCTTCGGTCTGGTAGCGCGCCTTCCACTCCGGGTAGGGCATGCCATACACGTACTCGCGGGCGCTGCCATCTTCAAGACTTTGACCCTGCTTCCCAGCTTCCTCGCGAAGCCAGCGCGACAGACAATTCCGGCAGAATCCGGCCAGATTCATCAGCTCGATGTTCTGAACGTCTGTACGTTCCTGCAAATGCGCAAGTAAACGTCTGAAAGCGGCTGCCTCCAGTTCGGTCGTGATACCGGGGTCTTTGTTCATGCGGGATACCTGTCAGTTCAGCTGAGTGAGAGATGCCGGGCCAGTTGCTTCTTCAGGGTGGCCAGGTCAACGGGCTTGGCAACGAAAGCATTCATGCCGCTTTCGAGACAGCGTTCGCGATCTTCCTCACGGGCGTTGGCGGTCACCGCCACGATAGGCACCTGCCCGGCAGGAAGAGGCAACGCTCTGATGGCCCGTGTTGCCTGATAGCCGTCCATGACCGGCATCTGGCAATCCATGAGTACCAGATCATACGTGTGCTGCCTTACTCGCTCAACCGCTTCCTGGCCGTTCTCGGCGATATCCACGTCAGCAGCCAGTTGCCTGAGAAGCCGGCTCATGATCATCTGGTTTACTTTATTGTCTTCCACCAGCAAGATGCGTGCACTTGCTGTTACGGTCTGATTTTCCGCAGCTTGAGGCCTGACTTCCTGCGGCCCCGGCTGGCCTGCCGCTGCTTCAGGCAAGGGAGCTTCTGTCTGCAGGACACGCGCAGGAAAGCGGAACACCGCCTTGGCCCCAAGGCCTGAGTCCGGTGTTTCAAACGCCAGGCTACCATCCAGGCAAAGACTGACCTGGCGGGAGATGGCCAGCCCCATACCCAGACCGCCAAAGCGGCGCGTAAAGCTGCTGTCAAGCTGATGGAAGGGCGTGAAAACCGCCTCCAGCAGTTCTGGCCGTATACCCGGACCGGTATCGGAGACCACCAGTGTAAAGGTTTGCCTGCCCTGCGGGTCCGGTTTTTCCTGAACATGCGCCTTGAAGCGGACAAACCCGTTTTCCGGCGTAAATTTGACGGCATTTTCCAACAGTCGACGCAGCACCAGAACGATCTTGTGACGATCTGCCTCAACCACCAGCCCCCGAACAGCACTCATATCTGTCTCAAAAACCAGAGATCGTTTGGCACTCTCATTGCGGACAATCCGGATAATTTCCAACAGCGTCTCTTCCAGGTGAAAGGGGTGGTCGCGCTTGACCGGCGCCCCCGCAACAAACTCCGAAAAAGTCAGTATTTCATCCACAGACTTGACCAGTTCCATGGCGGAAAAACGCGCAATCCCCAGAATTTCTTCCTGCTCCTGACTGACGGAACCTTTTCTGAGAAGATTCAATGCACCCGTCACGCCATTCAGGGGGGTGCGCAGTTCGTGGCTGATGGTGGTCAGGAAACTCTCCTTCAGCCGGTCACTTTCCTGAATCGCCGCCAGAACCCGGCGAGTAGCCAGCCAGGCCAGCCCAAACAGACCAAAGATCAGTATCAGCCCGAACAGGCTGGCGGTCTGCTGTGCGCTGCTGTAGCGCTGATTGATGGCCTGGAGTTCCTGCTGATAGCTTTCATAGGCATTGACCTCCCAGTCTCCCAGTTCGCTTTGCAGATCACGGAACGCGCCATTGGTAGCAGCAGCCTTGCGCACAAATTGCGGATAATCTTCACTCTGGTACGCCAGATCCGGTGCCAGATCCCGAACCAGCTCAAGATATTGCTTCAATAGACGCCGGATCCGGGCCAGGCGTTCGGCAGGGGCATCAAAATTTTCTGCCAGGCGCTGCAGACTGTGTTGCAGATCCGACTCGGACTCAAGCCCCATCTCAACCAGCAGCGGATTCTGCAAGGCTATGGCGGCAGCCAGACTTTGCCGGAAGTCCTCAGTATCGGCGCGGAAGCCTCGTATGGCCTCTATCCGCGGGTAATCTACTGACAGCAGATGCTGCAAGCGTTCATCTGCCTGTCTGCCCAGTTGGTGGTTGTAGGCGAGGTAGAGGAAAAATGCGACTCCGCCCACAATGGCCATCATGAATATGGTCAGCCGGATTCTTTCTGTGTTGTGTACCAAAAGTGACCGCCCTATCAGAACACGTCAGCTGAAAGTATAGAGTGCTTTCCGGGCCTTGACCTGTGCTTTGCTATACTGAACGACTGTGTCGGTATAAAACGGTTTCCTTATGGCCTTCCGGGGCGGACTCACACTCGCAATCACAGTCGCTGGCATACTTCTCCTACCCTCGCCTGTACAGGCCTTGTATGAAGGGGAGAAAGGACGTATCTCAGGGTTTGCCACACTCGCCGCAGGCAAAGTCAGCAAAGCAGGTGTCGAGTTCGGTGACTACCGGGACGAGTTTCGGATGGACACGGATACCCTGTTGGGCCTTCAGGGCCGCTATGAATTCAGTGATCGCTTCTCTGCCACGGCTCAGGTCCTGTCCCGCAGTTTCACTTACAGCGACAACAGTGACTTTGAGCCGGAGTTGGACTGGCTGTTCCTCAGTATCGAACTTACAGATTCAGCCCGGCTCAGGCTGGGCCGCCTGCGTACCCCGCATTATCTCTACTCAGAAACCCTGGATATCGGATACTCCTACACCTGGGTGCGCCCGCCGGTTGATGTCTACACACCGTTGTTGGAACCCCTTTCAAACTTCAACGGCGCTGACCTCACTTTCTCCGGTTCAGTCAGACTGGATGAAGATCTGGTGCTTGACCTGGACAGCCAGTTTTTTGCAGGCCAGATCGATGACAACTTCCAGGGGATAGAAATCGAAACTGAACCGGTTTTCGGAGCAGCCTTCACGCTGGCCCGCGCGGCCTGGAAACTGCGCTATGCCTGGATCAGAATGGATATCAGCATAGAAAACCCAGCGATTGTTCCCCTCAATCAGGGCTTTCAGACGGTCGGCCAGTCTGTGCCCGCACTGACTTACCTCGCCGATGATTATGTACAGGAACAGGGTCGTCCCTTCTACTATCACGGTGTCAGTGCCTCCTGGGGCGACGGCGTCTGGTCTGTTGTTGCCGAAGCCTATCGCATTATCGCACCGGATGAGGGGTTCGGAACTGACGCGAAGGGCTGGTATCTGTCATTGGCCCACACCTGGGGACGCTACACGCCTTATGTCGTCATCGGGCAGTACCAGAGTGAAGCCTCTGAGCATCTGGAGCGTAACCTGGAGCGCAGTCGTGACCTGGTTCCGGCCGGAGCCGACCCGGGCCTGGATGCCCTGAGAGCCGGGGCCGGGTTTGCAATTGAACAGGTCAATGTCCGGGAGCAGACTTACACCTTCGGCCTGAGAACAGAACTGAGCTCGAGTATGGCCTTGAAAGCCGAGTGGCAAATGTTTCACTTCGGCGATGATTCGACCGGCCATATGTATCCTGACTTCAGCGTACCAGAGCCGGACAGTGCCGGCCTGTTTACGCTATCGCTGGATGTGGTGTTCTGATGCACCGGCTGACTGCCCGACTCAAGCTGACCCTACTGGCGCTGAGCCTGTGCGCGGCCCTGCCAGCCCAGGCGGAACCCTCGCCGCAGACGCTGGTTGTGGTCGTTCACCCGGACAACCCAGTGAATGCCCTGAGTGCCAGTGAAGTGCGGAAGATCTATCTCGGGAAGATGCAGCTCTATCCCGGCCTGGACATCCGCATCAACACGCTCGATCTGCCACAGGACCATCCCTGGTTCGAGCGTTTCTACCAGGATCTGGTGAACATGTCCCCGGCGCAGGTTTCGCGTTACCGCGCCGGATTCCTCTTCAGCGGCAAAGGCCGGGTGCCCCGGACCGAGGACACGCCGGAGCAACTGCTGGATGTGCTGCTTTCCCACAAGGACGCAATTGCCTACGTGCAGGCGGACAGTGCCCCCGAAGGAGCCAGAATCGTTTACCGTTTCAGACCCTGATTATCAGCCCCGGGTGCCCGCAAGATCTAGCCTTCCAGCTGGCGGATCTGGCTCAGAGCACTGCGGGACAGCAAGGGACGACAGGCCACCCGTCCGGCCAGCCCGACCGTCAACCCACCAGCCAGCGCCGCCAGTAACCACAGCCAGGGGTGGGCCTGCCATTGCATGTCGAGCACCTGGGTCTGAATCAGGTACAGACTCAACTCGGCCATGGCACCCGCCAGAAACCCGGAAAGCACCCCGAGAATCAGGAACTCCAGTTGAACGGTCTGCCGGATAAAACGGCCACTGCCTCCCAGAGTTCGCAGAATAACCATTTCCTTTCGACGTTCCTCGAAACTCGCCCGGGTTTGCGCAAACAGAACCAGCAAGGCAGCGGCAATGACAAGAACCATGATGTATTGCAGGGCCAGGCTGACCTGGTCTATCACACCCTGGATCTGCCCGATCAGCACGTCCACTTCCAACACAGTCACTGTCGGATAGGCCGCCAGCAATTCCGGGAGATAGGCTTTCTCTGCTGGCGAAAGATAGAAGCTTCCCATGTAGCTGGCCGGGTAATCCGCGAGCACGGCAGGTGAAAATATCATGTAAAAGTTTGGCCGCATGGACGCCCAGTCCACTTGACGGATGCTGGTAACCGGAACTTCAAAGCGCTCGCCGCCAATCAGGAACCCGAGGCGGTCCCCCAACTGAACACCGATGCGCTGGGCTATACCGCTTTCCACGGAAACGCCCTGAAAATCCTTGTCTCCCGCTGGCCACCACAGTCCTTGGGACAAGGGGTTGTGGCCGGGCTGTTCAGATGACCAGGTCAGGTTCAGCTCCCGATCGATCGGATCCCTGCCGCGGTCGCTGGCGGAGGTTTCATCCTTTGAGGCACGGTCTGTCATGCGCTGGTCATTGATGCTTACCAGCCGCCCACGCACCATCGGGAAAAGTTCGGTTCTCTGAATGTTTCGCTCTGCCATCCAGTCGGTAATTGTCGGTACTTCATAGGGGGCAATGTTCACCAGGAAGTGATTGGGTGTGCCTTCCGGGAGCTGCTGTTGCCACTCGTCAATCATTTCGTGGCGCAAGACCACAATCGTAATCAGCAACATGATGCCAATGGCAAAGCTAAGAATCTGGATGGCGTTACTGTGCGCCCGGCGGTAGAGACCCGCGAGCCCCATACCCAACGCGCCCTGCCCGGCTCCCCAGCGCCGGGCCAACCACAAAAGACCACGGCTGAGAAACAGCATGATGCCTCCGCAAAGCGCAACTGCAAAAAACAGGGAAGCGCTCAGCTGCCAGTCCTGACTGAACAACCAGATCAGGATGAACAGGCTTACTCCGGTCAGCAACACGCTGAGCCATTGCATCTGACCGGCCAGATCCAGATCCCGGCGAATCACCCGCATGGCAGATATGCGCGCAAGTCTCAACATGGGTGTCAGTGAAAACAACAGGGCGCAGATGGCACCTGTCACCAGGGCAAGCCAGGCCGCTTCGCCAGAGGCTGGGGGCACCTCGCTGCCCAGACGGTCTCCGATGAGCGTAATGGCGCCCTCCTGCAGCACATAACCCCCAACCAGTCCCAGCAGGATACCTGCCGTGGTGATGACCAGCAGTTGATAGGCATACAGCAGACTGATTTCCCGGCGCCGCATACCCAGGGTCTTGAATACGGCGACCGGATCAAAATGTCGCTCCGTGTAGCGGCGGGCCGCCACCGCAATCGCCGTCGCAGCAAGGATAACGCCGAGAAGGCTGGCCAGTAACAGGAACTTGTTGGCCCGGTCCAGAGACCGTGCGAGCGGAGATTCGCCATCCTGCACGCCATACCACTCCTGGTTCTCTGACAACAAGGGCGACAGTTCCCGGCCCAGTTCTTCCACGCCAGCACCTTCCGCTGCAAACAGCAACTTGTAGGTTAAGCGGCTACCCGGCTGCACCACCCCCGTTGCCGGAATATCAGCCCGGTTCATCATGATGCGGGGCCCGGCCCTGAACACATTGAAGCTGGCATCCGGCTCGGCAACGATCTCTGCGCTCACCCTGAAGCGGCTGTGACCGATCTCCAGTTCATGCCCCAAGCCAATCCCAAGGGCAGACATTGCCCTCTCATCCAGCCAAACGGTACCGGCCTCCGGGCTACCTTGCTGCGAGCTCAAGGCATCACCATCTGCAATCTTCAGCTCCCCCCGCAAGGGATACGGCCCGCGAATGGCTTTTACACTGGCCAGAACAAAGGCCTCACCGGCATAGGCCATGGTCTGGAATTCAAGCAGTTCCGCCTGGCGCAGTGACGGGTCACTGGCTTGGGCCGCGACAAAGGCCGCCTCGTAAAACCGGGGATCAATGGCGTGCGCGCTCCTGAGGACCCGATCGGCTGCCAGAAACCCGCTACTGCGACTGACCAGCGTTTCCTGGATACGGCTCGAAAATCCGGACAGTGAGTAGACTGCCAGCACGGCCAGGGCGATGGCCAAAACCATGATTTGCAGCTCACCGCGTCCGAGTTCCTGTTTCAGGAGGCGATTTGAGGTTCTCAGCCACATGCACTGATCTCCTGCGGGTCTGCGCTTGTCTCCCCCTCTGATAATGTACCTGAATCCATGGTGAGCACCCGATCGCAACGTTGTGCCAGTTTCAGATCATGTGTTACCAGCACCAGTGTGGTGCCAGCATCCCGATTCATGCCGAACAGCAGATCCGCCACGCGTGAACCGTTGGCATGGTCGAGATTACCGGTGGGTTCATCAGCGAAAAGTATCTCGGGGCTCGACACGAAAGCCCGTGCCAGCGCCACTCGTTGCTGCTCACCACCCGACAGTTGGTTGGGATAATGCTGTGTCCGATGTGCCAGGCCTACCCTTTCCAGCATCTCGCTGGCCCGCAGACGCGCCTCGCGGCGATCGCCCTTCAGCTCCAGGGGCAGCATGACATTCTCCAGCGCGGACAAACCCGCCACCAGCAGAAAGCTCTGGAAGACAAAGCCGACTTTTCTGGCCCGCAGAGCTGCTCTTCCTTCTTCGTCCAGATCGGTCAATGACTCCCCCCCCAGAATGACCTTGCCCTCACTGCTTTCATCGAGGCCTGCCAGCAAACCCAGCAGGGTACTCTTGCCGCTACCGGAGGCTCCAACGATGGCGACGCTCTCCCCGGACTTGACTTCGAGGTCTAGCCCGCGAAGGATGGTGAGCTGTGACTCACCCGTCTCCACCGTTTTGCCAAGGTTTTTTGCCACGATGACTGCTTCTTTCTGCATGCGTTTTTTCCTTCTCCTGATACTGTCAGCCACCCAGGCGGTGGTGGCTATCGCTGAGACCCGTATCCTGCTGCTGGGGGACAGCCTCAGTGCCAGTTATGGCATGACCTATGAGGCGGGCTGGGTTCCGCAACTACAACAGAAATTCGATACGGCTGCCACATCTGTGGAGATCATTAACGCCAGTATCAGTGGCGAAACCACCGGAGGAGGCCTCAGCCGACTGCCCAGGCTACTGGATGAACATTCGCCGGATATCCTCTGGATAGAGCTCGGAGGCAATGACGGCCTGCGCGGCTACCCCCCGCCGCGCATTCGTCAGAACCTTGAGCAGATGACGGATCTGGCCAGCGAACGCAACATTACGGTTTGGTTAACCCAGATAGAAATACCCCCTAACTATGGTCCGCGATATAATGAACGATTCAGTGCGCTGTTCAGGGAAGTTGCAGAATCCCGATCATTGGAACTGCTACCCTTTATTCTGGTTGACGTGGCCTTAAAGCCCGAATTGATGATGAATGACGGCATCCATCCCACGATTGAAGCCCAGCCGCTGATTGCAGAGCGCTTCTTTGACGAAGTGCGCAAACGCATGCCCTGATCAGATCGATAGGCTCTGGAGAACCCAATTTGAACGACGACCTGAAAATTTTTTGTGGCAACAGCAATCCGGCACTCGCCGATGCGATCTGCGAACACCTCGACATGGAGCGAAGCCCCATGGAGATTTCCCGGTTCAGTAATGACAATCTGTTCGTTCAGATACAGGACAACGTGCGTGAACGCGACGTGTTCCTGGTGCAGTCGTTTACCCATCCGGTCAGTGATCACCTGATGGAAATGATGATTGCGATTGATGCCCTGCGGAGCGCGTCAGCCCGACGCATCACCGCAGTTATTCCCTACTACTCCTATGCGCGCTCCGACAAGAAAGACGCCCCCCGGATCTCCATTACCGGCCGCCTGATTGCGGACCTTCTGCAAACAGCCGGTGCTGACCGGGTGCTGACCATGGATCTGCATGCTGACCAGGTACACGGCTTTTTCAAAGTGCCGGTAGACCACCTGACAGCCATTCCAACCATTGCCAGTCACTTCCAGAAGTACTACGACCTGTCCAAGATGGTGGCAGTCGCCACAGATGCCGGTGGTGCCAAGCGGGCCGGACGGTTTTCCGAGCGCCTGAATATTCCGATGGCGATTATCGACAAGCGCCGGGTCAGTGATACCGAAGTCAAACAGGGGCACGTGGTAGGAGATGTCGCGAACAAGGAAGCCATCATATTTGAGGATGAGATTTCAACCGGGGGCACTCTGCTCTCCACTGTGGACACGCTGGTCGCTGCAGGCGTCAGCAAGGTGCATGCGGGTGCCGTACATCCGGTTTTCTGTGGCCCTGCAGTGGAACGGCTGAAAAACTCTGCATTGGGTTCAGTGGTCGTGACCAATACCGTTGACATACCAGACAACAAGATGTTCCCCAGCCTGACCCGACTCAGTGTGGCCCCTTTGTTTGCCGAAGCCATCCGCCGCATCCATACCGGTGAAAGCGTGGGTGCCCTGTTCCGCTGACCTCGTCAGTGGCCGTCACTGAAGGTAAGAGAGCCATAGAAGGCGCTCGCCGCTTGTCCTGAGTCGTCTGCGTCTGTCATGATCGCGATGGCATCGATCTGGTCGACCGCTTCTCCATGAAAGCGCAGAAAATCATCGCGGACATTGCGGCTTTCACTGTACCACTTTCCAGGGCGATCAGAGCGATCACGCAAAGCCACCATCTGCAGATTGTCGCCAGCATAAGGGTTTGGCCAGTGGGTTCCGGCAGCATCCTGTGAACTCCAGACATAGCTGATGGCGAGGGTTCGCCAGAAAAAGAAGCCCCCGTCACGAATGAGGTACACCCGGGCCGCAAAATCGTCCCCGGACTTCTGCCGTTCATCAAGCGAATCCAGGCCTTCCTCCAGCAGCCAGCGCCAGGACAAAACCGGAGTGTCTTCCAGACTGATTGCCTGCTTCAGCACAAGGCCTGAAGCGCTGCGCCTTGCCATCGCTTTCAGGGCCTGCTCTCCCTGATGCTGTATCAGCTGGTAGCGGGTTTTGCCCTGAAAAACCTGTGGCTGCCACCCGAGCATCTGCTGCGGAGTAAAAACC
>JAUIAZ010000131.1 GCA_030427465.1 Gammaproteobacteria bacterium
TGATCTGTATTCCTGTTTTCATTTTATTTGCCTTCCGGGCAGATTACTTCCTGTTTAAAGAGTGTACCGAACTGCTTCTTGCTTAACACGGAACGTGCTTGGCAAGTGTGACGCAGTTCCGTTTTCCACCCTCAAAAGGGGGGCTTTTCACGAACCGCTGTTGGCCCCGTTCAACGACCAGTCATACTCGTAATCAATATCGCCCCGGAAACGACGCAGTTTTTCAGCGAGGTCCTCGTCAGCATAATCAGCCAGATGCTTTAAGACACCGGATTCACTACCCCCGAAATCTTCCATAAACCAGTCGTAGATCTTGGACACCACGATATCGTCCGCCGATTCAAAACGCAGCCCCCTTGGATGCCCTACATAGGCCCGTGCGCCCTGATCCAGCAGAGTTTCCAGATTTTCGCCGGTGAAGGCTTCAGAGTTCAGGTTCGGGCACCCGATGCTGGCACAGTTAACCGCATAATGAATGCGCGGATCCTGCCAGATCGGTCTCAGAATCTGATGCTCAATGTCATTCAGCGTCAATGTCTCCCCTGCCACAGTGATCATGGGGTCATCCCAGGGGCCGAAGGCAAAGAATTTTTCGCCCAGGCTGGTAATGGATTCCACCGGGTAATTCTTGAGGATGAGTTCAATCGTTATCGCATTATACAGGTTGATCCAGTACGCCATCTGCTCCTTGCGAGCAAATTCCCTGGGGTCAATATTCGCCAGAGAAGCAATATAGCGCTGCAGCTGGCGGCGGTCCGGTTCGGACACTTCGGCATAACGTACCCGGTTGATCCCGTCTGCATGATCAGTGACCAGGTAAGTCTTGAGGAAAACATTCCAGGCGGAATGATCAATGGTTGCCTTGTTCTGGTCGTCTGCCATGCGCCACAGGGCGGTATCCGTTTTGGCCAGAACGCTTGCTGACAGACTCACAAACAGCATCACGGAAGCTAGCAGTACGCGGAACAACTCAGTCAGGTACTGACGGAAGTGGAGAGGGAACATAAGATATCCTGGTCACTGGGTTTAAAGTGAGACCTTACGATACCCCAGAGGTTCCCGATTGGTGTATGCCTTGGCATAAGTAATCAGGGTCTGGCGAGCCCGCATTTCAAGCCGTTGTTGTAAGCGAGGTCGCTAATGGACTCGACGTAACTGTCATGGGCTGCCTGGCCAACCGCTGCGACACTCTTTCGGGTATTGAGGTAGTAGTCGATCAGCGTGCAGGCATCCATGCCAGGGCTGCCAAACCCGGCTACATAAGCACCCAGATGGTTGAGCGCGTAGTGTGTCCCACCATCCCGAATGTTAAACCAGATCGAATAAGGCGTCGCAGTGAAATGGTCTCCATCGCCTGCCATGTTGGGGTCATCATCGTTGTGGCTGCCATCGTCCATCCAGTCGCACAGCAGTTTGGTCACATTTCTGGCATACGATTTTCCGTCCCAGGGACGGGACACCGGAGTACTGGTGTTGGGCTGAGATCCCGGGTTGGCGCTATAAATTACCGAGTTGGCATTGTCATCAAAAGTTCCCCCGCAATCTCCTGAGGTTCCTGTCAGGGTGGCACGGTTCACGAAGTTCGCGAAGCCCTCGATCAGCGCAGCATAGGGGTACTCACGCGAACTGATGCTCCAGCTATCCACCCCGTCGCGTGCATATTTTCCTCCGGGACAGTCGCCACAGAGAAAGTCTTCCGTAAACGGCCAGGCACGGTTGTGAATGATGTGCCCGAATTCATGGTAACCCCCTTTCACCCATCCCGAGGCTGGCAATGGAAAATGGATATTACTGTCGCCCTTCGTCTGGGCTTTGGTAGACGTTAGCGAAGGGAAGTTCACAAAAATTTCTCCGTCGTTGCCATTGGGGTCGTAGGGCACTCCGTTTTCAACGAACCAGAACTGGGCCGCTTCGGCCAGACTGGCGTAATGATTGGCGGCCAGACTGAAGTTATCTCCGTAAGCTGTGCGGAAGATGCCATCCGGGAGATTGTAGTCGCCACCATTGACCGACAAGGGGTTGGAGGGATTGGCATGACCACTCCAGAGACGGTAGTGCTGATTGGCGCTGGTTGGATCAATCACCGACATACAGCGCAGGTCGTTACACAAACGCAAGCGAAAGCGAATACCGATCTGCAGAGGCAAGGAAGCCTCCTGAAGGCAGGGGTCTGTGGTTGAACTGTCTACTGTAAACTCGAAGTGACCGTTACGGTGAATGGTAAAAGAACCCAGTTTGTCCAGAGCCTGGCAGCCGATCAGCGGGTTATCAATCGCGTCCAGTTCATAGAAATCCGCCACCACTTTGTGGGCACCGAGTCGGTTTTCCTGCGTCATTGACCCATCAAACGGTACCCGGACACCTACGTTGCCGTTCGGGTCGCGCTTCAGATCCTGGCGCCCCGTGGTACGCAGATCGTTATAGAACAGCTTGCCGGTAATGACCGAGTCGGAGGCTGCCACCGAAGTGCTGACTGCGGGCAGAATGCAGAGGCCGGCGAGTAACAGCGCCGGAATCCGTCTTTTCCTGTTCTGATGGCTTGTCTGATTATTGAAGCATGGTGTTGTATTCTTGTGGTCGTTCATTTCCCTGTCTCCTGAATCCTTATCCGAAAGAAGCCGGCAAAAGAACCGGCCCCAGAGCGTTTTGCCCTGTCAGAAGTGTGTACACTCAGAATTTTCAGGTCTGTGGAGAAATGCCTTGTAAAACTGTGAACTATTCACACTGAGGTGGGCGCCGACACCAGCAGTTGATCAAAACGCTCAAGACCCTTGAGGCTTTCAAAATACTGTTCGGAACTCAGCTCTTTGGACAGGGAGGGATTCTGGGATATCGCCAGTTCAACATCGTTTAACGCCTCTTCCGTATGTCCCAGTTCCGCATTGGCGCAGGCTCTCTGCCAATAGGCCAGCGCATAGGTGTCATCCAGTTCAATGGCCTTATTCGCGAGTTCATGGGCCCAGACACTGTTACCCAACTCTTGCACCGCATCCGCCTTGTAGGTGATGGCTTCTACATCATCGGATCGCAGGGTCAGGATTTCATCATATAGCTTGACCTTTTCACTGACCGAAGATTCCAGACCGGCGCGCATCCACAAGGAATGAATCTGATTGGATTCGCTGATGGCCTGTTGTGCCTCCAGAATCTCATCCGAGCGCTGACGCAGGGCTTCTTCCAGTGAATGCAGACGCTGCTCATATTCTTCAGTGAGCTTATTGACCTTGCTGTCGATCAGTTCTTCAACCCGGTTCTGTGCTTCCCGCAAGGAGCTCCAGCCTGCCAGGACCAGCACTGACAGAGCCGCAGTAATGATGTAGATAAGATTATTCACGGTGTCTGTGGCATAGCGAACGGAACGGTCTGTCGCGGCGACGCGCACCTCTGCTATCTTGTCCGCCATTTCTGTGCGCAGAGCCAGTTGATCGGTGCGCAGGGATTTCAGTTCGTCGAGCACGTAACGTTCAAGAAAGGGGTTGTAAAGCGGCTCCTCCAGGTCATCAACCGGGCTCTGCCCGGCTTCTGCAAGGGAAGAAAGCGGATGGCTCAGCAAGCAAAACAGCAGGATCAGCCGGAGAAAATGGCAAAAAGCGGAGCATTGGCGTGTCATTCAGAGGTTTCCCGGGTTGGCTGTGGCAAAACAAGCAAAAACGGGTGCCTCGGCACCCGTTCTTTATCTCGGAAGCAGAAGTCTGTCAGGCAGCGTCTGAGGCGGCCTTTTGATGCTCCAGAGTAGCTGATTTTGCATCAGCCTGCCCGATTGCAATCTTGCGAGGCTTATGCGCTTCCGGAATTTCCTTTACGAGTCGGATGTTGAGCAAGCCGTTCCTGAGCTCGGCGTCCACGACTTCAACGTGGTCTGCCAGGTTGAATTTACGCTCGAAGGCCCGGTTGGCAATCCCCTGGTGCAGAAAACGGCGAGCGTTCTCGTCTTCATTGGCTGCCTTCTTGCCGCGAACCGTCAACACCCCTTTTTCCACCTGGATGTCGAGCTCATTTTCCTCGAAGCCGGCTACAGCCAACGTGATACCGTAACGGTTCTCATCGGTCACTTCTATATTGTAGGGGGGGTAACCACCCGACTGCTGATCAACGTTCATGGCAGCATCCAGCAAGTGCGCCAGACGGTCAAAACCGACGCTGCTACGATACAGAGGGCTCAGATCTATACGTGTCATATCATATTCTCCTGTGAAGCAATATGTTGGTTAAGTGGCCTCTTACGACGACCACATCAGGAGAAATAAGGCTTACCAGACAGAATTCAAGCCTGCGCTATGTAACAGAATGTTAAGCCGACCCGTGAGGGTGCTCGGGCTGCCCGCCCTGCGCCGGATTCACCAGCCGGCCCTGCCGTCTTTCTGTCAGGCGGTTTCGGGTTGGTAGGCTGCTGCGATCATGGTAGAGCTCATCAGGGTGTAGGTTTCTGTCCAGGCCTCTGCCACTTCGGGGGTGTAGGCATCTCCCAACCCCTTTTCCAGCGTCCAGAGCAAGGCCGCCCCCACGGTTTCATAGTCTTTCGCTTTGACATCGTAGTCTATGTGGCGAATAGCCAGGTTCTCGAGAACCGGAACCAGTGTTTCCAGGTCATCCAACTTGCTCACGGCAACTGAAATCATCTTCATCAGCTTGGCGCCCTGCTCTTGCATGTCCCCTTTTTACAAAGGCTTGAGTGTGGGGTCCAGTTCAAACAGCCGCCCATAGAACAGCTCGGCGGCGGTTCCTGCAATCGGAGCCACCAGGTCAAAACTGTCCTTTACCGCTTTGATTTTTGCTTCATTCATCTTTCTTTCCTCTCTTTTTACAGGCCCTTTCCAGGCCCTTGACCGGTCATATGCGCGTTTGAACCCAAGTGCTATTCAGGGCTGTCCTCTGGCTGGACCAGTGACAGCATGTAGCGAATGGCCTCGCGTATTTCCTCGTCCGTCAACTGCGGCCTCCCGCCTCTGGCAGGCATCAGGCCAAAGCCTTCGGTCGCATGTTTCACCAACACCTCAATTCCCTGGTCCGCCCTGGGGCCCCACATCTTGTGGTTCCCCAGGACCGGGGCGCCATTGATCCCCTGGGCATGGCATACCTTGCAGTTGGCTTTGACGATCGCCTCGCCCTGGCTGTAGTCCGGCTGACCGCCACAGCCCGGCAATACCGTCAACACCAACAGCAGCAGTGCGGGGCGAATCGCATTCATCAGCCCCGGCAGACTAAAGGGGAACACGGATCACGACCCCACCCATGACATCACCGACCTTGAAATCGGTCTTGGGCGTGTCCTTGTGTTCGTTGTGGCAAACGGTGCAGGCGTCAGAGACCGCCACATCCGGATAAACCGCAGTAAAGTAGTCCTGATCACCGAGTGTTTCGGTGCCATAGAAGTTTTCACCCGGGTTGTCGACCACGTACTGCAAGCCATCTTTTTCCATCTGGGTTTTAGGGGCGTTCTGTTTGTTAATGGGCCAGATAGACTGGAGCGAATAGGTGAACTCGTCCGTCAACTCCCGCACGCCTTCAGCACCCGCACGGAACATCTGTGCCGGCAGTGGCGCCCCGTTGTCCAGATCCTTCCAATGCTCTGCCGGTGCTATTGAACCGGCTCCGGCAGGCCCAAGGCGCTTGATAATCAGCTTGGTATAGTTGGTACGGTCAGCCTTCATGACGGCAAACAGCGAATCGGTATAGACCTTCGGCTCAATGCCCGGCGCAGCACTTTCCTGACACCCGGCTACCAAGGTCAAACCAGCAATCGCAGCACTCAATCCCAACAGTTTCACTTTCATGGTCTTCTCCTTGCTTCTGAAAATAGGTAATGCGCTCGTACCTTTGTTTTCATCGGGCTTCCTGCTCTCTTTTTATGGCCATTTCGATGGACGGAATGCGTTCAGCAGGCCGACCGGTAAAATTTCTCTGAATCAGGTCCTGATCCGCCAGCGCGTCGATAGCAAAGCCGAGGCCATGACAATCCATACAGACACTGCGGATCATTTTTTCGTTGGGGCGCAGGTTGTGGTTCTGGTTGTGGTTTACCCAGACTTTCTCATGCCCTTTTACGCGCCGGGTTTCCCGAGGCAAGTGGCAGGTGGCGCAACTGACCGCCTGGTCTTCAGGCATCAATCCTGTCCTTGCCTGCTCCCAGAGCTGCCCATGCGGCGACTGGCTGAACTGCAGGCTGTGGTCGTCTGCATGGCATCCCAGGCAAGCCTCGACTTCGGCGTATCGGGTATCGTATTGATGCGGCTGGTGACAGCTGTTACAGGAAAGCTCAAGGCTCTGGCTTTCTTCGGTAAAGATTTTTCTGCTCATGGCCGGGGATATGGCAGACAAGCCCTGGGCCAGGCGCATGCCGTGCTTGCCCGCCTGAAAGCTGTCCGTCTGCAGGGTGTGGCATCCGGCACAGCTGTTCATGCCGGGGCTGTCTGTCCACACCGGCTCGTTCTCCACCTGGTGACATCCCACACAATCCACCCCCGCTTCGGCATGGGCTGAACCCAGCCAGTCCTGGTGGATTCCGGCAATCGCCGCACTATCAAAACGGGTTTCCAGCTGCTCGGGGTAACTGCCGCTTGACAGCGACTCGGTATCGGGGTGCACAGCCTGATGCCAGGCACGCCAGTTTCGCGCCTTTTTACGGGCCAGCGCTTTCAATACCGGCTCATCCGCATGCTCAAGCAGAAAGGCTTCATAAAGCGCCCGGTTATCGTGATAGTTATGACAGCCCGCGGAAGCACAGGTATCGAAGGCGAGCCCCTTGTGGCTTTCCCGCTCCTCTCCCACCTCCTGATGGCAATGCCAGCAATAGTCGTCCGGAAGCGAGACACCCATTTCACCCGTTCTTTCCGGTTGATGCTCTGTGTGGCAGGTAATGCAATATCGCGCATCCAGAATGTCCACGCGGTCAGCATTTCTGGGATCAGTAAATTTACTTTTGGGATGCGAATCGTGCGCGTCTTCCAGTTCTTCCGCGTGGCAGCCGATACAGGACTCGTTGACCGATTCCATACCGCCAAAGACTTCGCTATGGCAGGCCGAGCACTCCAGCTCAATCTGGAAATGTCCCACCGATGTTTCGCCAATCAGAAAATGGCTTTTATCATCGCTGGCATACACCTGATAACCATAGTAGCCACAGAGCCCGAGACTCAGTGACAACCAGGTTAACCAAATCCAACGCATAACCAACCTCTAGAAGTAGTAAACCGTGAAAACATGGGTAAGAATGAGAACTGGCAAAGGCCAGACAACCAGGACGTGCGCCCAATACCAGAAATCCCTTTGCCGGCGTGATGCCGGGCTCGCTCGCTTCCCCTGACGGGCAGTCGCCAGCCCCACGGCAGCCCCCAGGAAACAGACCAGCAGAAAGTCGATTAGCAGAATGCGATTGAAGTTATCTCCAAGATGGGTTCCGGTATGCAGCACCAGACCCAGCAGCAAGAGACAGCCAAGAACCGTATGGACAACGCGCCAGGTGGCAGCTGAGCCCGGAAACTTTGTCCAGCGCTTGCGGATGCCGATCATCAATCCGAACACCGTCAGCCCCACCAGCGAGAATCCTGTGACCTGCTTCCAGAAAGAGCTGGTCCATGTGATGTCGTAGGCCAAACCCTGAACCGTATCCGGGGAGGCTATCCCACCGATGGCCAGAAAACCGGCCAGAAACATCAGGGCGACCAGACTGCTCAGGGCCAGCAAGGGAACACTGGAAGACAGCGAAGCCGTGACGGGGGCCTCCAACAGCTGCGCGATCAGCGGCTGACAGGTGCCGCAGGCAGATCCTGCACCGGTTCTGGCGGCGATCGCATCGAGACTTTTGCAGCCAGAGTCGACCGCTGCCTGAATATTTCCCAGGGAAACCTGGCGGCACTGACAGAGGGGTGTTTGTGCGGGCCAGTTGCGGACGTCAGAACCGGATTCCGCTCCCCAGCATTCACCTTTGTGGCGAAACCGGAGCTTCTGCCAGGGCCAGAGCCGGGCCTTGTCTGCAATAACATGTTGCAGTCGCCGGGACTCAGGCCAGTCTCCTACACCGCAGGCTCCGATCAGGCGACCCCGGTCAAACTGAAGGGTTCTGGCGATGCCTTTTTCGAAGTTCCGATAGGTAAGAGCCCGATAACGGAGACCACTGGGCAGGTCACCGATTTGCCCCATGCTGCATACCGGGGTCGCCATGACTTTAAGATGACTGACCGCCTGGGAACCCGGGTACAGTGCTTTAGCCTGCTGTGCCAGGCGATCCGCCAAAACCCCGGCTTGCTCAATACCTGGTGCGACCAGACCATAGACTTTTCCCTGGTGTTCACTGCATTCTCCGATAGCGTAAACGTTGTCGGCAGAAGTCTGCAGACGATCATCAACGACAATGCCATGGCGGGTGGCAATCCCTGCCGCAGCGGCCAGTGACGTATTGGGAATGATGCCAGCGCAGAAAATAACCGTGTCGCAAGTCATCCTGTGGCCGTCCCTCAACACTATGCTTTCAACCACACCCCGCCCCTGAATGCCCCGAACCCCTTGATTCAGAATGATTCCGATGTTCTGTTCTTTGACGTGGGCTGCTAACTGCTCAGCGCAAGGTGCGCTGAGCTGACGGTTCATCAGGGTTTCCCCCTGTTGCACCAGGGTTACCCGGGTAGCAAAGCGTCGAATGGCGCGGGCTGCCTCGACCCCCAGCAGACCGCCTCCGACCACAACGACATGACGCGCCCTGACCCGTCTTGCAGCGAGTTGCTCGGTGTCCCGCAAACTGCGAAAAACCAGAACCCCGGCAAGATCCGTTCCCGGAATGTCCGGTACGAAGGGACGTGAGCCGGTGGCCAGCACCAGTCGCCCATAAGTGGTGCGGCTTCCACTTGCGTCGGCCACCCATTGTTCCTGCACGTTGATTCTGGTAATCC
>JAUIAZ010000514.1 GCA_030427465.1 Gammaproteobacteria bacterium
TGCTCCAGCTCTTCTTCGGAAGCCGCTCTCACTTCCACGATTTCCACGTCGAAATGCAGGGTTTCACCCGCCAGCGGGTGGTTGGCGTCTACCGTGGCCGTTTCATCAGATACAGCCGTAATGGTCACAGGACGCGGCCCTTCGGGAGTCTGCGCATGAAACTGCATGCCAGGCTCTACCTTATCCACACCCTGGAAGGCTTCCAGCGGAACTTCCTGAACCAGTTCAGCCGAGTGGGCGCCGTAAGCCTCTTCCGGTGCAATACTGACTTGCTTGTTCTCGCCGGCCTCAGCCACCTGCAGGGCTTTTTCCAGGCCGGGAATGATGTTCTGCGCCCCTTCCAGGTAGGCCAGTGGCTCGCGCTCCCGGGATGTATCCAGCACATCGCCGGCATCGTTTGTCAGGGTATAGTGAATACTGACCACACGGGCCTGAGTATTAGACATGTAAGAGTGTCCTTTGAATCGATGAATGAGGGGTCAAGTGCTACAGTCTACCGACCTCAAAAGCCTATGCAAGCAGTTTCCTGAGGGTCAGATAAATCCCCTCCGCACTCAATGCAGACCAGCAAGGGGGCTCAAAGCCCTGCTCCATGCCCTTGCCAAGCACTTCAAAACGGCAGCGCCTCTTCATGCAGGGCGCGCAGTGATAGGGCGCCTGCAGGGAAACCTGACGCCGCCCGTAAATGCCGGATCGGTCCGGATTGGTGGGCCCGTACAAGCCTACGGTTGGCACATCGAGCGCGGCCGCAAGATGCCCGAGCCCGGTATCGACGGCCACCGCACCACGGGCGCCCTTGAGCGCCCGTGCCAGTGCCTGCAGTGATGTGCGGGGGAACTCCACGGCACCCGCCTTCACCAACCTCTGCGCGCGTTGCTTTTCGGCGTCGTTGCCCCAGGTCACGACGGGTTGCAGCCCGCGCTGCAGCAGGATACCAACCAGGTCTTTCCAGGCCCTTTCCGGGAAATGCTTGGTGGCCCAGGTCGTACCATGAAAAAGAAATACGTAAGGTTTATCCAGCAGCGGCTCAGCCGCCAGTTGGAGACCGTAATCAGGCGCGCCGCTATAGGTATAGTTCAGTGCTGAAGCCAGCAGTTGCCGGTTTCGTTCAACGGCGTGCTGATCCTTCGGAATGGCAAAAACCTGATCATAGAACCAGTTGGCTCCGGGCTCACGGATGGACTTCCGGTCATAACCGTAACTCAGTGCAGGGTTCAGCCGGGTCAGCCAGACCGTTTTGAAAAGGCCCTGGGCATCCACGATACGGTCATAGCGCTGCGCTTGCAGACGCGCTTTCAGCTCGCTGATTTCTCCTCCCCGCCAGGTTTTCCAGAGCGACTTCCGCCAGCGGCGGGTGGCCACCGGAATCACCTCATGCACAGCGGGGTGCCAGCCGGGCAACTCCGTCATGCCCTCTTCCACCAGCCAGTCCACCTGAAGGCCCGGGTAGCGGCCATGGGCATCCGTCAGCGCTGGCAGGGTGTGAATGATGTCTCCCAGAGAGGAGGTCTTGACCAGAAGCACCCTCATTCGGAGGCCCCGCCTGATGGCGTGTGCCTGACCATGGGTTCCGCCGGAGCCGTCACCCGGATCAGGGCGTCTTTGACCCGCTCGGGGGAAAGCTCTCGCAGACAGCGGTAGTGCCCATAAGGGCATTCCCGCTGGAAGCAGGGGCTGCACTCAATTCCGGTACGCACAGTAGCAACTGCCTCACCCAGTGGAGGAGTGAAGCCCGGTGAGGTAGACCCATACACCGCCACCACCGGGCGGGAAAGGGCTGCAGCCA
>JAUIAZ010000132.1 GCA_030427465.1 Gammaproteobacteria bacterium
GAGCAGGATACGCGCTTCATGCGTCGGGAAACGGATCCGCTCAAGCAGTGGAAACTCAGCCCGATAGACAAAGTGGCGCGGGAAAAATGGGAAGACTACACCGAAGCGAAAGAGGCGATGTTCTTCTATACCGATACCGCCGATGCGCCCTGGGTAGTGATCAAGTCGGATGACAAGAAGCGCGCCCGGCTGGCTTGTCTGCAGCACTTTCTGAGCACCCTGCCGTATCCGAACAAGAACCCGCGCGTGGTGCGCGGCCCGGATCCTCTGATTGTCGGCAGCGCATCACACGTGATTGCCTGCGATCAGCATATTCTGGGCAAGAGCCTGCACCCGGAGAACAAGCGCTAGGGCGCTAGTTCACCCTCACCTGATAGTTTCGGCTACCGCTGCCCTCGGGGTTGCTTACGGAAACCCCGATGGTGAACGAGCCGGCACTGGGACTGGCCCAGCGAATTTCTCCGGTTTCCGGATTAATGCGCATTCCGGCCGGCGCATCGGTCAGCTCAAAGCTGCCGATGGGGTGACCCGCAACCGGGGGCCAGAAACGCAGTAACTCGCCGGTTCGGCCAATAATCTCCGGCCGGGCCAGCAGGGCCACCGGGGCAGGGCGACACCGGGGCAGCGACTCTTCCAGTGCTTCCAGCCAGACAATGGCCATTTTGTCCGCACCGGATGCGGAAACGTGCAGGTTGTCTACCATGTCGCTTGCATAGTCGAGCACCGGTTCGTGATCCACCAGATACAGGCGCTCCCCGGCATTGATGCGTGGCTGCACCCGCTGTGCCAGTGCGTCATTGAAGGACGCCGTTGCGGGGTCAAAGGTCTGGCGATTGATAATCTGGCCAACCACAACCGGGGCCTCAGGAAGCGCTGTCTGTATCGTATTGATCAGCCGGTTTATCTCTTCATCCGTGCTATCGGACACGCCGTTTGTACCCAGATGCAGCAGGATCATTTCGGGCGGATTCATTTCCAGCCAGTCGCGGATGTTGCCATTGACCTGGTTGGGGTTGATCCCCGGCCAGCCTTCGTGCTGCCGGTCCGGCTCGTTGGCTGTACGCCCGGTGTAGCTGCCGACAAAGTCGGCATTGATACCGGATAACTGTAGTGCCCGATACAGAGAGGGTCGGTAAGTACCCCAGAGTGTCAGCCCACCCCGGTCGCTTCCGGCAGTGATACTGTCTCCGAGTGGCATGATGCGTACAGGCGCTTCACAGGCCCAGAGGTCCCGGTTGATGCTCCGCTGCCACTGCTGGGCGCGTCTCTCCAGTTCGTCCGGTCTGAGGCTACGGTCATGCAGCGCCAGCGCATCCAGCTCCCCTTTGAAGCCGTTGGCTTCCCCGGCACCCGCAGTGGCACCGATGATGAGGTCGTTGCCAGCCCCGACCGAGGTGCTCAGTGACAGGCTACCTGACTGATCTTCCTGGCCGTCCACGTAAAGCCTGAGCTCTTCGAACCCGGCGTCATACACCAGTGCGACGGCGTGCCAGCGCCCATCATCTACGGATTGGTTGCTCACCAGTTTCAGGCTTGTACCTGAGGGGCCATCGGAGACAAAGGCTGTCACCTTGTCTCCCTCGCACCCCAGATACCATTCACTGCCGGATACACTGTTTCCGCGGCTCACGACGCGCCCGGCGGTGTTGCAGTTGTCTGTGCTACGAATCACGGCCTCAACCGCAAAACCGTTGCCGGGGGCGAAATCCAGCGCGACCGGGTTGCTTGTGACCAGGCTCTGGCTGCCATCAAAGCGCAGCGCAAACTGCTCTGCTGAGCTGACCTGACGGGGGCAGTCTGTACAGAAAAGTTGTCTGCCCCGAACCTGGTCGGTAATGGGCGTGCCGTCGTCCGGATTGACGTTGAAGTTCCAGCTGAAAACGTGGCTGTCTGCAACGACAGGGTACTCCGGCAATTCACCCTGAGCGCTTTCCTGGGGCCCAAAGCCTTTTGGAACGAAGGCTGGATCCGGTGTCAGGAGGATTTTATCGACGCTCAATCCTGATCTGGGAAGCCACAGGTTCAGGGTCAGTTCTCCGGCGCGGTCAACCGTTAGTCTGGCGGGTTCACTGCTGCCTGCACGTGTATTGGTCCAGCCCCAGTTGCCGAAACTCAGACCGCTAACCTGGCTGGCACTTTCTGCAACGACGCCTTCCGTACCAAAGTAAACCTGTCGTTGTACCGACTCGGAAGTGCCTCGCAGCCAGATGTAATACTCCCCGGGACTGTCGAACAGAATACGGTAATCGAGTCGCGCCGCCTCTTCCGCGAGACGCTCTTCACCGGTATCCGAATTGGTGTCGGGTCTAAGGTCCATGACCACATCGCCGGAACCGAAAGCATCGAGCTGGGGGCGTCCGCCGAGGGTTGAAGACAGTGACCAGCTCTGGCCAGACACTGAACCTCTCGCATCGAGATAGTTTTCCGCCTCAATCACGACCTTCCCGTCCGCATAGAAAGCCTGCAGGAAAGTGTCTGCATCCACTGGTTCCGGTTCCGGTTCGGGATCGGGATCAGCCGGCAGTACCTGAACGGTCAGGGAGATTGTTCTCTCTATGTCCGGAAAACGGTCGTCTTGGGCCGTAGCGCTCAGTGTGTAGCTCCCGCGGCTGTCTGCCGGCGCGGTCCAGGAAACCAGGCCCTGGCCATTTTGCTGATCCTCAAAAGTGGCACTGCCGGGCAGGGCCGAAAGGTCGGCTGACAGCAACGGGAAACCGCCATCCGCATCACTGGCGCTCAGGGGCAGAAGCAACCCTTCTCCTTCCGTTACTGACACCGCGTCAACAGGCATCCAGACAGGGGCTGCATTCCCGATATCGAAACGGGCGGTCAGAATGCCGCTGTCGAGATACCTGTCCCTGACAGCCACAGCCCTGAGCGTAGCACTGTCCTGTAACAAGAATGGCACGTCATAACGCAGGGCGTTGCGATCAGGAACAGAACCATCCAGGGTGTAGAAGATCACCGTGTCAGTTGTTTCACTTTGAAGAATAATCAGGGTGGGCTCTGCGAAAAGACCGCCCTCAGGGGAGCTGATGGGCGCGGCCACCGTGCCCAGAATTCTGGGCTCCACGACAATCTCTGCAGTGGCTGTGGTGCTGATTTCAGGAAAGCGGTTGTCGCGCGCAGTCAGGGGCACAGTGAAGGTTCCCTGGCTGCCTTCGGGAATGTCCCAAGACAGTAGGGCACTGCCATTCTGGTTATCCGTAAACACCGGCGTGCCGGGCAAGCTGTCCAGGTTGGAAGAGATCAGAGGCGGGGCGCCATCGGCATCCGACACTTGAAACGTGAGCGTCAGGGACTGACCTTCCATGGCTGCGACCGGGGTGATTGCCTGCCATACCGGTAGGGTGTTGCCAATGACAAACTGGGTCTGACTGACAGGACTGTCCGCAAAACCATCCCGAGAAGCGATGGCTGACAGTGTCACCACGCCGTCAAGAGCAAGCGGGGCCGTATAGACAGGGCTCTGATCATTGGGTGCACTGCCATCTAGCGTGTAGCGTATGATGGCAGCATCGGCTGGCGCCGTCAGGGTGACTAATTGTGTTTCGGGAAAAGTGCCGCCAAAGGGCGCAATCACTGGGCTTTCGAGCGCTTCGGGTTCGACTCCGGGCTCTTCTTCCTGCTCTTCCTGCTCCTCTTCCATCTCGACTTCATCGCTGCCGACTGTATCCGGATCGATCTGATTGACCGAAGTAGAGCCACTACAACCTGTCAGAAAGATCAGGGTGAACCAGAGAGCACGCATCATGACTTCCTTTCTCCGAAACTACGATTGGGGAGTGTAGGTAAACCGCACCAAATGTTACAGATCGTATCATAATGTTTGTAAAAGTAACTGAGTGCCGTGTCTAAAGATCAGAAAATGATCGGTAATTACCTACAGCATCTGCCTGAGGGAGATCGCACCCAGCGACTACCGCCCCTCGACGAGGCGCTCCAGAATCCGGGGAAACTGGCGGGAGAACAGGTAATGGGTTTCATCCTTTATCCCGAAGAACTGCTCCACATTCAGTCTGGCTGCGAGTTTTTGAACCATCTCCGGGGTACAGAAGTTATCCAGGTCACCATGCCAGATCTGGTAGGGCACCCGGTTGATTCCGGGTTCAAACCCCCATTCGGAGAAACCGATCTTGAGCTCCTCTGCCCAGGCATCAACGCCCTGGCGCACGGACTGGGCAAAGTTTTCAATACAATAGGCTTTGAACACCGGGTCCTGCATCAGTTGAATGTCGAGGCTGTGGCCGGTTTTCTGGGGGCGTAGATAGCTCAACTGGTTCTCGTAAAAGCTTTCCACATTGCCCCTTACCATCATCTGCAGGATCGGCTTCAGCAGGAAGGGGGCAAAGCGGACAATCATATGCGTGTGGCTGAGAATACCGGGGGCCGCCTTTGAGGACAGAATGTCCGGAAGCTGGGGAACGGCGGAAATGAGTACCACGCGGCCGATGTCCTGAGGTAAAAGCTCTGCGCAGGCAATAGCGTATTGTGTGCCTATGGAATGGCCGATGATGTCCAGCGATTGGATTCCGAGGTTGTATAACCACTGCCGGACATCGTCTGGCCACTGCCTGAGACTGCGTCCATCCTGCGGGTCAGAATCACCGTAGCCGGGGCGATCCGGTACCAGCAGGCGCAGCCCCAGCTCGCTAGCCACTTGAGTGCCACCGGGTGGTGGTTCGAATGAAGATCCCATCAGGTTATGACAGAGCAGCACTGGCCGTCCCTGCGGGTCGCCGTACTCCCGGTAGGCGAGGGTTCGGCCATCGCGCAGCGCGAAAGTACGGGTTCGTTTGTCTTCACCTGGTACCCCGCTTTTTGCCTGCCAGACCCGGTCTGCACCCAGAACCTGACTGAACAACAGCTTGCGGATCAGCTCCGGTTTCCTCTGCACGCCAAGCTTGGCATAGAGGCTGGACAGGTGCTCACGTACGGTACAGGCTTTGAGTGCCAGACGATCTGCCGCTTCCTGCACCGAGGGATGCAGAAGAATCGCCTCGGCGACACGCGCCTCAGCTTCAGTAACCTGATAAAGCCGCTGAAGCAGGCTGTGATTAAGCCAGGGGCCGCTGGGCGCCTGGAAGAAAACACGGGCAGCCGGGTCGGCTGCCAGGCCTGGTAATGTCTGCGAGTCTGGCCCGGGGCGCGTGTCTTCGGACGAGGCGAGGGGAAAGAAGCAGAGACCGTCGGGTGTGCTGTCCTGTTGCTGGCAAATTAGCCGGTCTCCCTTGATCTGCCAACTTCCGGAAGATTCGATCATCTGTCTGCCCCGTGGGTTGATGGCCCGGATGATGCCAGTACCGTCAACCAGACCTGCTGCAAAGGGAAGGCGTTCGAGTGAGGCCTGAAGTACGTGCCGGCGCTCGGCTGACTGGCTGAACGCTTCACTGATCTTTACCGCTGCGTGGAAATGTGGAAGTACTTCGCTGCCCAGACTTCTGACCCGGTCAGCTTCAGACTGGGTAGCCTCCTCAGTGATGAGGCGGGCGATACCCATGAGCAGACCGGCGTATTCCCCCCGTTCCGTGGCAAAACGGTAAATACTTTCGATCAGGCTGCTTTTCATCTCCCTGGAGACTGCCTCCGGTGCGATGAGATGAGGCCTCTGCTGTGAGCTCATCATGATCCGGTGTCTGCCAGCTGCTGTTGATAAGGTGGGAGCTGATCCATCTGGCCCGGGTGGCTATGCTTGGCAACGGTGAGACTCAGGGGAAACAAGGCCTTGATCAGCTCCTCCTGGCAGGAGGTGCCGGTTTTCCTCAATACGTGCCTCAGCTGCTTGCGAACGGTGCTTTCCGCAACCCCACGCTGCAGGGCGAACTCCTTGGGCGTCAGTCCCTGAAAAAGCTGAATGGCCAGATCTGCTTCGGTTGCGGTCAGGGAAAAGTGTTGTCGCAGCTGGTCGCGTGACAGCGCTGTGCCAGGCTGCTCCGCTTGCCAGTAGATCCAGACCAGCCAATCGCTGCGAGCAGACCGGGTGCCCGGGAGAGCCGGTTGATGCAAGGTGAGCAGGGCCGTGAGGCTGGTACCGCTGGCAAGCTCAAAACGGATCAGTTCATCTGGCACAGCTTGCTGCAGCAGGTCCCGGCTGATCATGTGCTTGAGCGTCTGTGTCAGATGTTCGGCCTGATGACTGCCGGATACCCTGATTTGTCCTTCGTGCAGCGAGAGGTGAGTATTTTGCGCCAGAAGTTGCCGGAATGCCCCGTTCTGATACCGCAGCTGTCGTCGGGCATTGACTGCTGATAATGCCACCGGGCAACTGTCCAGTATGGTCTGCTCAGCCCAAGTGGCCAATTCCTCCGACTTCAACTCCAGAAAAATCCGGGTGGCCTCTAGTAACAGATGTTCAATGAGCGGTCCGTTTGCTGAAAAAGAGGCCATCCTGGCCTGGGCCGCCACGGCTGCGCGCTCATCGGCAAAGTGAAGGGAAAGCTGGCAGTCCGGCAGGCGAGAGGCACCGACCCTGTAGTGGATAGCGCAGCTTGAATCCACGACCTGTGCCTGTGAGCCAGTTGCAAGCAGACTGACTTTAGTGCAGCCGAACAGGAAAGCAATGTGCTGCCTGAAGCTTTCCGGTGTTTCCGTGGTCAAGGCGAAAAGCCTGGCCAGTTCGGCTTCAAATTCCATTTGAAAGGGCCCGTTTTCATTGAAATTGTTCTGCATGAACTATGTCAAAGCTGCTGGCCTTATGCAGCCGTCAGACCCTGAAAATGCCAACTCAGGCTTTAAAAACCATTCTTTCGGATGAGTTTTTTGGTGCAGGGTACCCGGTGCAGCCCAGCGCTTCGGTGCCTGTCACAAGACTGCAACAACTTCTGATTACGGTGAGGGGTTATCCAACAAGACAAGTCAGGAGTAAATTATGACCCCGCGTTATGCGGCTGTAGCCGTCAAGCCCCTCCTTCTGGGCATCGCTGTGTCTTCACTGGTTGCCTGTAGTGGCGATGATGGAGATGACGGACAGGATGCCAGTCAGAGTACCGTGGCACTCGAGTTTCTGGGCCGCTATGCCACCAACACCTTTGATGAAAGTGCTGCTGAAATCGTGGCTTACGATGCCGGTACCCGCCAGGTGTTCGTGGTGAATGCACAGTCTGGTCAGGTTGACGTGCTGGATGTTGCCAGCCCTTCCACGCCGACATTGGCGCGATCACTCACGGTGGCTGCCGACGTTGCTGCAGCGGTCCCGGCACTGGCAGATGCTTCCGCACTGGGCGCTGCCAACAGTGTAGCGGTTCATGAGGGTGTGGTGGCGGTGGCCATCGAAGCTGATACCAAGCAGGACAATGGCTATGTCGCCTTCTATCAGGCCAGTGATTCGGCTTTTCTGAGCGCTGTGGAAGTGGGTGCCTTGCCGGACATGCTCACCTTTACTCCTGATGGTGCCAAAGTCGTCGTTGCCAATGAAGGCGAGCCGAGCGATGACTATACGGTAGACCCGGAAGGCAGCATCAGCATTATTGATATCAGTCGTGGCGTATCCGGTCTGGTGGCTGCTGATGTCACGACCGCGACCTTCACCGAGTTTAATGCTGGCGGCTCTAAACCCTTGCCCCCTGCTGTACGGGTTTTCGGGCCCGGTGCCAGCGTGGCTCAGGATCTGGAGCCTGAGTACATTGCGATTTCCAGTGACAGTCAAACCGCCTGGGTAGCGCTTCAGGAAAACAATGCCATCGCAGAAGTGGACCTGGTCAATGGAGAGGTTGATTCCATCTGGGCTCTTGGATTCAAAAACTTTGGTGTCACCGGAAATGGGGTTGACGCGAGTGACCGTGATGACGGGATCAATATCCGTCCCTGGCCTGTGCTGGGCATGTATCAGCCGGATGCGATCGCAGCCTATGAATACAACGGCGTAACCTATCTGGTGACAGCCAACGAAGGGGATGCCCGGGATTACGATGCGTACAGCGAAGAATACCGTGTCGGAGACATTACTGATGCCGGTGAGCTCAATGGCACACTGAATATCGATCCGAACGGACTATTCGCTGTGAACGGCAACCTGGATGACAATGAAAACCTCGGACGCCTGCGCTTTACCTCAACTCTGGGCTTTGATCCCGCCGGCGTCGGGTGTACCGATAACTCCCGTGTCGATGGAAGTACCTCAGGTTGTGAGTACTCCACCATCTATGCCTATGGGGGGCGTTCCTTCTCTATCTGGGATACCCGCGATGGCCGCCAGGTCTACGACAGTGGTGATGACTTTGAACGCATTACAACCCAGCGGCTTGGAACCCGCTTTAATGCCAGTAACGATGGTTCTGAAGGTGACAACCGCAGCGATGACAAGGGGCCTGAGCCGGAAGCGGTCACTCTCGGTACCATTGGTGGCCAGACCTATGCCTTTATTGGCCTGGAAAGAGTTGGCGGTGTGATGGTTTACAATATCTCTAACCCGGAAGCGCCCCAGTTCGTTCAGTACATCAACCCTCGGGATCTGAGTGTGGACGCCTGCACCAACGCGGACGATGGCAGCTGTGATCCGGATGACATCGGTGCTGATCCGATCTACAACCCGGCAACCGGAGATCTGGGGCCGGAAGGTTTTGCTTTTGTACCGGCTGCAGACAGCCCCAACGGCGAAGCCTTGCTCGTGGTCGGCAATGAAGTTAGCGGAACTACCTCTGTCCTCCAGATCAATCAGATCGAGTTGACTGATTAACCGTCCATCCCTAACCGATGAGTAAGCCGGGGTATGGGGCCCCGGTTTACAGCTCAGACAGCCTCTTTTCCGCTTCCAGCAGCGTCTTTTTTCGGCCGAGTCCCCAGCGATAGCCTCCCAGACTGCCGTCCCCCCGCAACACCCTGTGGCAAG